>DOZA01000349.1 GCA_003518245.1 Bacteroidales bacterium
TGGGATATTACCGGCGAGGAGTTTTACAGTACTATTTATGCCATCGCTGAATCACCTGTTAAGCAGGGTGTAATATGGACAGGTGCCAATGATGGTCCAATTCATATCACAACCGATGGAGGAGGGAACTGGAAAAACATTACTCCTATGGACCTGCCTGCCGGTGGAAGAGTACAAACTATTGAAGCATCACCTCACAATCCTGCAAAAGCCTATGCTGTTATTTGCAGATACCTGCTTAATGACTGGAAGCCATATATTTACAGAACAAATGATTATGGTGAGACGTGGACCCTGCTTACTGACGGAATGAATGGTATACCAGCAGATTGCCCTACAAGGGTAGTAAGGGAAGACCCTGACCGTGAAGGATTGCTTTTTGCAGGAACAGAACATGGAGTATTCGTTTCATTTAATGATGGAGCGAAATGGTATTCTTTTAAGCAAAATATGCCGGATGTTCCGGTAACTGATATTAAAATATTCAGGAATGATATTATATTATCCACCATGGGCCGCTCATTCTGGATAATGGATGATATAAGCCCCCTTCATGCATATGATCCCATGATTAATAATGCAAAGATTACATTATTTACACCACAGGATGGATTCAGGTCGCCTGAAAGAAGGGGCTTATATATAGATTGTTATATACCATCCGATGTAAGCTCGGCTTCTATTGAAATAAGAAATAATGAGGGTGAAATAATCAGAGAGATATCAGTAAATGGTAACAAGGGCTTGCACCGTGTGATGTGGGATATGCGTTTGGATGTGAAACTGCCAGCCAGCTCAGTATCCAGATGGTTTCGTGGGCCAAAGGTAGTGCCAGCAAGGTATACAGCTGTTTTGATTGTAAATAATGAGAGGATAAGTAAAGGATTTGATGTATTACCCGATCCAAGGATAATAGAAAATGGGATGACTTATAAAAGTTATAAAGAACAGTTTGACCTGTGCATGAAAGTGGTGAGATTATATAAAAAGACAGCATTGCTGATTGAAGAGGTCGATAAAACTCTGGATTCTGAAAAGAATAAAAGCACTGACAAGTTAAAAAGTAAAAAATGGCGAGAAAAAAATAAACAAGACCTCTTAAAGATAAAAAATCAACTTGTTACAAATCAAGATATTAGATATCCACAGCCAATGCTTTCAGATCAGATCATGTATCTTTATTCAATGATTGGCAGATCAGATCAAAAACCGGGTAATGATGCTTATATAAGATTTAATGAACTCTCAGGCAGACTCGAATCGATTCGTAATCAATTCGAAGGATTAGTAGATTAATTGGTTTCTTTTTTATATTTTTGTTAAATACGTAATAACTAACTATAACCTAAACACTAATTAATTTACTGAGATGAATCATTCTACAGATTGCCGCAGGATTCTCATTATTCTATTATTATTTGCTGCTTTTTTCGGAGGATGCAAAAATCATGCTCCTTCAATTACACATAATCTGGCAGCTGATACCCTGGCTATTTCCCATGGTGATGTGCTGGATATTGAAATACGGTTTGCTGATGACAGAGAAGAGCTGAATTCAGCTACGGTCTTGTTCAATAATAAAGAAATCTATTCAGGGAAGGATAGCCTCTTCAAATATAAATTGCAATCTTCTTTACTAAGTGCCGGTAAATATAAACTCATTATTAATGCACTAGATGAAGATAGCCTGGTATCAAAGAAATTGGTGACTATAAATATTGAAGGAGTTCATCCTACAATGGGAGAACTGTCAGTTGCCGGTATAGGTGCAACATATATAAAAGCACAATTTAATATAAAAAGTGCGGGAGGGCTTAAAATTGATGAGAAAGGGATATTATTCTCACCTGTCTCTGAACAGAGAGCTGTAGAAAAAAAGTTGGTAATTGGTAATACTGATCTGAAAACAGATGATGTTGTAGAGGGTTTACCCAGAGATACTGAATTAAGTATAAGGGCTTATTCTACAAATGCTGCAGGAACAGGGTATAGTGAATATATGACAATTACAACAAAGGATGGTATACCTGTTATAAGAACAATTACAGTAAGTAATATACATTCTAAAACGGTTGATGCTACAGGCACTCTTGTCACTGATGGCGGAGAGAAACTTAGCAGTTATGGTATATGTTATTCTGAAGGTTCTGAACCCTCAATAAAAGATTATGTGAGTTATGCAAAGGGTAAAACAAACTTTAAGGTGGAACTGGGCAAACTAAGGCCTTTCACAAAGTATTACTACCGGGCTTTCGCGAAGAACAGGTTTGCAACCAGGTATGGTACGATTAAGGATTTTGAGACTACCGGTCCACCAACAGTAATTACTGGTGAACCGGGAAGGATAATGGTAAGTTCTATAAGAATGAATATCAATGTTACTGATGATGGCGGACATGAAGTAACAGATGCAGGTATCTGCTATTCAATGCTTAAGAATCCAACTATTGATACAAATGTTTGCAGTTTCGGAAATGGATCAGGCGAATTTGAAAAAGTAATAGAAAACCTCGATCCCGGGTCTAAATATCATCTAAGGGCTTATGCCGTAAACAGTGAAGGTGTATCCTATGGAGAAGAGATAATAATGTTTACCAAGCTAGGTATCCCTGAAGTGGTTACCGAGGGCGTTACCGATATAGATTATTCATCAGCAACCATAAAAGGAAATGTTCCAGATGATGGAGGCCTGGATATTACTGAGCGAGGAGTGGTATGGGATACTGTTCCCCGCCCGACAAGAAATAATAATTACGGGCTTGTTGAAGGTAATATAGGACCGTATGATTACAGGATTTCCGGACTGGAGTCAGGGAGGAGGTATTATGCCAGGGCATATGCAAAGAATGAAAAAGGATTTGTTTATGCTGAACCGGTTGAATTTGTACCTCTTATTAATACCGAAATGGTAGAAGTAAAGGGTAATTATTTTTCTATGGGAAGTGATAAGGGAGAAAAAAATTCCCAGCCTGTTCACCAGGTGAGATTGGACGACTATATGATAGGTAAATATGAAGTTACAAATGAAGAGTTTGCTAAATTTCTGAACTATCAAATTGATTTTATTACATTCGAGGGGGACAGTGATATTGTTATGCTTCATGA
>DOZA01000079.1 GCA_003518245.1 Bacteroidales bacterium
GCATATCCTGAGGGTAAAGTTTATGTTTTATACTGTTATAAAGCATTGAGGGCATAACATTATCGTTGATTAATCTTACTCTTACCCTGTACAGGTTCTTATCAATTTGTTTTTTCTCAAATACTTCCAGTTTAACATCGGGTGTTTGCTGAGCTGCAAAGATCACAGCAGAGGCATTACGATGAACAAGGTCCTGCAACATGAATGGATGGGGTAATCGTGAGCTCATCTTTGCCCATCCACCTATCTCAATATCACCATATACCGGGTGCTTGTAAGGTTTCCATTCGCTGAACAGTTCACCCTGTGCAACGTGGTCATTATATTTCAGTCTGGCTCTGTCCTGTTGTACCCATTCATTACCACCGCCGAACAAGCTTCCCTGTTCACTTTTCCTGAAATATGTACCATCATAGGTTTCAGTCTCAACCTGGAACAGTTCACCCACAAAGGTATATGAGCCAATTATATTATCACAGAAATCAGCAAAGTCACCGTATGTTGAATACAGATCTTTCCAGACTATAAGGTATTTATATCCCGGTACTATTTTTTCACTGTTTTTACCAAGGTAGTCATACACTGCTATATCACCTGGAGGGAATTCTCCTGCTGCCTTAATTGCGGGGCCTCTGAGGAACATACCTCCGTTATTATGGAAGGCAAATACCATAATAATATTTGGTCGTTGTAAAATCCATTCGGCTATTGCTTTTATTCCTTTTCCTGAGAATGGGTAGTCTCCAGCTCCTGATTGCACATAAGGAGGAGCCCAGTTAAAACCCCAGTTACGGTTGCCGTCCACGTATCCCTCTGAGTCTTCGTTTACTTTTCCATCACCGTCATTATCAATTCCTTCAGTGCCAAGTAATGTCCATTCTCCTTTTTCACCCGGTTTAACCGCAATCATAAGCCTGGGATCCTCAGGATCTGTTTTGAGTTTTCCCAGGTGATCTCTTTTCCTCATCTGTGTTATGCTTCCATCACCATCAAGATCATCCGGAAAGTCTTCATCAAAGAGCCCGTCCCTGTCATCATCTTTAGGTATACGCAGCCCCCTGTTTGTACTTGGAGTATTAGGATCATTGAAAAAATGGAACCGGCCATCAACATTTACTGTTGGAATAATATAGAACACGTTCCTGTCTATTATTTTGGTTATTTCATCATTCTCTCCGTATTTTGTAAGGAGGCGGTTTGCCAGATACAGGCAAACCTCTGTTGCCTGAATTTCGTTACCATGTATATTACCGTCAACATAAACACCCGGTTTGGAGGAGGCAGTACCCGTTTCAGGATTGTTAATCGTTAAAGCCCATATTATCCTTCCCTCTTCACTTTTACCTACTTCTTCAACCATTGTCAGATTTGGATAGCTTTTATTTAGTTGTTTTACAGCTTCTGCCACCTGTTCATATGAATAGTAGTGATCAAACCTGAGCGGGACCTTAATTTCCTGTGCCTTGCTAAAATGAGTAAGCAAGAGTAAAATAAGTATTGATATAATATTTTTTGCTTTCATGATTATTCTCCTAATTTAATTTGTTTTGAATCGTGGCCTGCTGTCTTCGAATCCAGGTTTATTTTTATTGATTCACCTTTCCTGGCTCTTAGCAGCCATGTATGCTTAACTGCTTTTTGCCCATCCAACTCATTTATGGCAGTTCGCTGTTTACCGGATAGGAACTCAATATCTTTGCCTTCAATAGTTATTATTGCCGGCACAGGCATCTTGTTTCTTTTGCCCATCTGTGTGCAGAAAGGGAGGAAACCTTTATTCTCCACCCATAATTTAATAAAATATACATCTGCGCCCTTATTGCTGACTTCAACAAAATTAATTGCCAGTTGAGGCATTTTCTTAACAAGTTCAAAAACCCATGGTATATGTATATCCAGCAAAGAATCAACCATTTCCGCCGGCGGGTTGAGGTCTGAATATGGGACAAAGCCTCCAATCTCAACTTCGCCCAGTGTAGGGTGCTTATAAGGTTTCCAGTCAACAAACCCTTTCCCATCCAGAACATTGTCTGAGAAAGCTATTAATGATTGTTCCCTGGGATCACCTTTCTTTTTGTCACCTTGAGGTTTAGGCATCTGTTTCATCATGCCCGCCATTTGTTTGGGATTCACCTGGCCTCCTTTTACCATGCCAATGACTCTTTCAGCATTGAATTCTTTTGGAGCACCACTTTCCTGGAGGAAAAGGTTTATTTTTTCTTCTCCCAGTGCGATAAATTCTTCACTGCTCATTTCTTCAATCTTTTCTATCGTAATACCGCTTGACTCCTTTTTCTCTTCCTTTTTCTTTGGTATTCCCCATATGTCCATTGAAAAAACAGGCACAGCCAGGTGATAATATGACCATAATTCAAACGAGCCATCGGTTGCCGGTGATGGATCAAGTCTTTCGGCTTTACCTGTTTTATCCTCCAGGTATTTTTTGTATTCTTTACTTATACTGTTGTAGAATACAAGATCTTCCTGCATAGGGTTAACTATAGCACCCAGGCCGAGGAAGCTTGCGATCATGCCTTCTTCCACCTCCATGCCGGGAGGAAGCATAGGTTGTACCTTATCCATGATTTCCTTCATGGTATAGGTACGGGTATGATCAAATCCTATCATTTTAGCTATCTCCTCAGGTATTGATATCTTTTCCATATCAACCGATCCTTTTCTGCCTCCTTTTGGAGGAACAAGAAGGAAGTTGGTGTTTCCAAAAGAGAAGGTCATTGCTATCTCAGGATGGTCGAAGGCAAACCTGAGCAATTCGAAAACTTCAGGGGTCGATCCTGCATAAAGTCCGCTTGATGGTTTGAAAAACTCGAAAAGGTGAGGGAAGTTGGTATTTATGTTAGTTCCACCATTACCATCTTCATTGTACTTACCATCACCGTCATCATCAATACCTTCATCGTATATTTTGTAAATACCTTTTTCTCCATCCTTATATTCAGCTTTTCTCATTAATCTTGGGTCTGGGCTGACAGGTACCCAGATACCATCAGGTGACTTAAGCCTCATCTTAGTTATTATTCCGTTACCATCAAGGTCATTAAAACCATCTTCATCTGTCTGATCATCCAGGTCATCATTATGAGGTAAAAAGTTACGGGAATCTACATAGACCACTTCATCAAAGTACCTTGAATATGCATCAGGATTACCCATCGGAAGGATAAACCATGTAAGATTATTATAATGAGAATTGTCGCTTATAACTCTTTCGGCCAGATTCAGGGCTGCCTCGGTAGCTACAGGCCTGTTACCATCCATATTCCCGACTACCATTATTGCAGGGTTATTAACATTTTCAGAGCCTGTTTCGACTCCTATTTCCATCATTAGTAGATCAAAACCACCGGGTGAACTGGTAAGGTTATGTATTAATACGTTCCCGCCTGCTTTTTGTTTGATCTGCATTATTTGCTTGTTGACCTCTGCAGGTGAACTGTAGTTGTCCTGGGCTTTGAGTGTGAAAGTACTCAGAAAAAAGGGCGAAATTATTAAAACAATAACCATTACCAATGGTGAATGGCTGTAGGGCTTCACTTGTCTTTTCATTTTTAATATGTTTTTGTCTTGATGAGATTTCCTCCAAAAATAGTAAAAGGGGAATAACTAACCTATTTATGATTGGTGTTCTATAATATATGTATGGGGTAATAAGTATAGGAGGTGTTGAGTTGTTGAATCGTTTAATTGTTAAATCGGGAATACCTGGTTACCCGGTAACTAGCACCTGGTACCCAGATAACGCGAAACACGAACCGAGTCCGGTGAAACCGGGCGAGCTCACGAGCGTTAGCGAGTAAACGAGCAACCATACCGCCCTAGCCTGTGCTCCTGTACCTTCTCCAGAACCTGAAGCTGGTAAGGGAGTTATAGGTGAAAATCTTATTGAATATTCTAAACCTGAGAAGGAAATGAAATATCCTGTAGCCTGCAAAGATAGTTATCAGTCCGGTCAGTAATGCAAAACTATCTATGAGCATCCGTAGATGGTTAATATAAAATTCAGGGGTAATAATATTTAGAGCAACCAGCAGTTTAGCCAGGGCAAGAGGTATAAGTGAAAAAGCGAGCCACCAGAATAAGATGGTATATCCATGTGCTGTTTCAATAGCCCTTTCGGGACAATGATTCATACACTTCATACAGCTTTCACAATTGAAAGTCCAATAGGGTATTCCATCTTTGAGTTTGATGGCATTCACCGGACAACTCTTGTAGCATAATCCACAGTCTGTGCATTTATCACTGGCATAAAATGTTTTGGCCAGAGCAAAACGGCCAAAGATGTAGTATGCTATTGATATTGGGCTAATGGCAAGGTCAAGTGGCAGATCGAACAGGCCACGTGAGACAAATTTTCCTTCCATTATTTTGTTAGTAAATCTGTTGGTTACTTCTTTACACCTCTTATGTATTGACTCAACTACCTTATGTCTCAGGCCCGGGTGTATAGAGATCCAGTTTGATGGCATATCCATAGGTCGGTATCCCCTTACCCTGTAACCCTTGACTTTCATTATCAAAGCCGGTAATAGAAGGGCCAGTCCGCTCAAACCTGGCGTAAAGATCTTCCAAAGTTTCATTCCTGCCCTGGTGTTTAGCAGGAATATATCGGATTTTCCTTTAGGGAATCTCCTGACATATTTTATTACTGCGGGTGGAGCATTAAAGCCATGGGTAGGATAGCAAAAACCAATTAGGGTGTTTTTAAAAAGGAGATCTTTTCCCGGGTAATTACCTTTCGAAAGATCATATATCTCGGTTTCAATCCCGGTGGATGAAGCATATTCATTTATCCATTTTGCTGTGGATCTGGCATTGCCTGTGCCTGAAAACCAGTAAATTAATAATTTTTTATAGGCCATACCAAACTGATCTGTTGTGTTTGTGTTTTAAAGGCAAAGTAAAGATAAAAAATACCAGTTGTCTAAAAATACTCAATGTGAGAATAGAATAGTTATTTTTTACAGCAATTTTTTAATGCATCGTCTCTAAACAAACAAAACCAAGCCAAACATAATTCATTTATATGTCGGTAAGGATAAATAATCTGCTAAAGACAATCAGGAGATTTAGTGGTATAGTAATTTTAAATATGGCAGGTCTTGCACTGGTGCTGAAGCATTACCTGATGACTCCCGGAGGTGGAAGATACAGTTAATTTGATACTGCATACAAAGCTGCATTCCGCATAGGAGAAAACTTATTTACAGAAGAAAATGCATATTATACCACAAATGCAGTTTTTCGGATATTTTCTTTTGATCTTATAATGGACAACCCGGAGAATATACTGTCAGACCCATATTCAATTGGTAATGTTTCAGAGGTAGTTTGGAAAATTAATATTAAATACATACCCAATAGCTCTTACCCTTGCTTATTTTATCATTGATAGATGGCTAGAATATGCTTACCATATCAAAGTGCACCCTGTGTATTTTTTATCACTTTAATATCCATAACACTTATAGCTTCATTGACTGTTTTTTACCATACCATACGCACGGCACGGCTGAACCCGGCAGATACGCTGAGGGATGAGCGATGGGGCTTGATTTAGAGACTGAGAGACTGAGAGACGAAGAGACGAAGAGACTCGAAACGCAAAACGCGAAACGCATAACGCGAAACGCGAAA
>DOZA01000182.1 GCA_003518245.1 Bacteroidales bacterium
AATGGCAATACCTGCAATATTATTCTTAATGATGTTATTTATGGTTGGCAGAAGCCCCAGGTGGCTGGTCAAGGAGGGCAGAAATAGTGAAGCGAAAAAGGTTATCAGGGATGTCTACCCGGGTGCTGATATCGATCATATTATTGATGATATAAGACAATCGATTGACAGGGAGTCAGTCCAGAAAGTGTCGACACTATTCAAAGAGGGAAATTTCAGACTGGTGATAATTGGTGTGGCTGTTGGTATGTTTAATCAGTTTACAGGTATAAATATAATAATGTATTATGCTACTGATATATTCCGCTCAGCAGGATTCAGTACTAATTCGGCAATTGGACAGACAGTTGTCATAGGTGCTGTTAACCTGTTATTTACACTTTTAGCAATGAGGTTAATTGACAAGCTTGGCAGGAGAAAGCTTTTATTGACCGGAACCATCGGGATGAGTGTCTTCCTCGGATTATTTTCTATATCGTATCTCTCTGATATTTTCAGTTCATGGTCATTGCTTGTATTGCTTGTATGCTTCATTGCCTTTTTTGCATCATCACAGGGAGCAGTAATTTGGGTGCTTCTGGCTGAAATATTTCCAAATAATATCAGGGGAAGGGGTGCCTCTATCGGGTCATTCTCACACTGGTTCTTTAATGGATTGACAACATTTCTTTTTCCTGTTATTACCGGATTGTTTGCAGGAGGGAAAGGAACAGGATATGTTTTTATATTTTATACCGTTATGACTTTCACAAGTTTTTTTATTTTTAAGAGATATCTTATTGAAATGAAAGGACGCAGCCTTGAAAGCTCACGTTAAGTTTTTGAAGTGACATGCAATTGTTACTGGTTTTTACATTGTAGTATATAAGTAAGACTTAAGCAATGAAGAATAATAGTGAATTACATGAATACCGCAAAATCTTTGAAAACGAACTTCACAGTATACTTTCATACTGGATGAAATATAGTATGGAAGAAGAAAGTAAGGGTTTTTATGGTGCGGTTGATCTGGATAACAGGCCTGTACTGTCAGCCAATAAGTCATGTGTGTTAAATGCCCGTATTTTATGGACCTTTTCAGAAGCAGCCAGACTGTATCCCGGGAAGGGATATCAAGATATTGCACATCTGGCTTACAGGGTTGTAACTGAAGATTTTGCAGACCGGCAATTTGGTGGCTATTATATGGAATTATCATCCGGCAATAAAGTCGTAAATGATACAAAACATACTTATGTCCAGGCTTTTGTATTGTATTCACTGAGCAAGTATTACGAGTATAATCCTGATCTAAAGGTGATAAAGAATTTAAAGGATTACTTCATCTTCCTGGATAATAAAACCAGGGATACCCAAAATCCTGGTTACCTTGAATCGTTTTCCAGGGAATGGAAACTTAGCGGGGGAAACAGGATGGCTGATAATAATGAACCTAAATCAATGAATACACATCTGCACTTACTCGAAGCATATGCTGCGGCATACAGGGTTTGGAAAGATGAGAAGGTCAGGAAGCGTCTGGCTGAACTGATAGATATATTCACAGGCAAGATTATAAGGAACAGTGGACACCTGGGTTTATTTTTCTCGAATGAGTTTGAAGAAACAGCTGAGTCAGCTGGAATTTGTTCTTTCGGGCATGATATAGAGGCATCATGGCTTATACCTGAAGCCGCTGAGATACTTGGAGATAAAGCGATAGTAGAAAAAATAAACCCACATGTAAGGAGAATGGCTGATGCAGTATTAAGAGAAGGTGTTGACAAAGATGGGGGTCTTTTTCTCGAGTCTTACAGGTATGGGTCACATATACGCACGAATAAACACTGGTGGATACAGGCCGAGAATCTGGTGGGTTTTATGAATATGTACCAGCTGACAGGTGATAATAAGTACTGGGAAACGGTTAAACAGGCCTGGGACTTTATTCACAGGTTTGTAATAGATCATGAAAGAGGTGAATGGTTTACAAAGGTTAACCGCCTGGGCAAACCATTCCGGTATGAGCCTGAAGACGACCCCTCACCATATTACAAAAACAACTGGAAAATCGATCCCTGGAAATGTCCTTACCATAACGGAAGGGCTATGATGGAACTGGTTAAACGCATAAATATATTATTGGAAAGCTAGAAGATAAAAAATTCAATATGACAGGATATGAGAGGATAAAAGCTGCAATTGCAGGTGAACCAACTGATAAAATACCTATCATGCTGCATAATTTCATGGTTGTCGCTAGAGAGGCCGGTTTAACCATGGCCCAATTCAGAGAAAACCCGCGAGCTATTGCGGATGCTTTTATAAGGTCAGTTGAAAAATACGAATATGATGGCGTGCTGGTAGATATTGATACGGTTACACTGGCCGGTGCTTGCGGTGTAGAAGTTGATTTTCCCAGGGATGAGCCTGCAAGGACCAGGGGTGGGTTATTACAATCATGGGAGGAGCTAAAGACTTTACCACCGGTTAATATATCAGGTTATAAATATGTTGAGATATGGTGCGAGGCTGTGAGATTAATTGTTGACCATTTTGGTAATGATATCTGCATCAGGGGCAATTGTGACCAGGCACCCTTTTCCCTGGCAAGTATGATAAGAGGAATGGAAAACTGGATGACAGATCTTTACCTGACCGAAGAAAACCTGCTTTTCGAATTGCTGGATTACAGCATGGAAGCAACATCACAATTTATTAAACTGATGTCAGAAACGGGATGTCATATGACATCAAACGGTGACAGCCCGGCTGGCCCTGAGATGGTGCCTGCTGACATGTTTGTTAAATACTCGAAACCTTATATTATTAAGCTGGCAAACCTTGCTCATAGCCTGGGGATGGATTATGTAATACATATTTGCGGTAATACAGATATTATTATTGACCAAATGATTGAAACAGGAGCAGACGGTCTTGAGCTTGATTATAAGACAGATACGCAAAAATCTTTCGATATGATGAAAGATAAGGTTACAATGTTCGGCAATATAGACCCTTCCGGTGTGCTGGCACTGGGTTCACCTGAACTGGTTCATGAAAAAACTATAGAGCTGCTGGATATATTCAGCAATACTAATTACTTCGTACTGAATGCAGGCTGTGCTATGCCCTCAAGCACCCCGGAGGAGAATATCAGGATGTTTATCAAAACGGCAAGGGAATATAAGTAGACAATTCTCCCTGCCTCAAATTTAAATAGGATTGCAGTATCCCCGGGCATGATTTTTGTAGTTAATTTATTGATAATATAAGCGTTAGTGGATGTTATTGGGTGTTCTTTGAATAGAGGCTGGGTGGTGCCACGAAAATAATCACTTGCTACGCGATAACTTTTTGTTTTTCATACAGTTCTCACTGGAGCAAGCTCCGTTCGAACCGTATAAAAAACAAAAAACCTCCTGGCGGAGGTTGATTGTTTTTGAGTTAACGTGGAGATAAGGGGAGTCGAACCCCTGACCTCGTGACTGCCAGTCACGCACTCTAGCCAACTGAGCTATATCCCCATAGGGATGCAAAAATATATAAAATTGAAAATAATGCCTAAATATAGTATTAGATTTAAATAAAATTTTGATATTATTCATATTAATACTTATTTTTAGGCTCTCAAAATGTTAAGAAATGGAAATCAAGAAAAACGACAATGTAAATCTGGAAAAGCGAAAAGGTATTTTCCTCCAGCTAGGTCTGGTGATAGTAATATCATTATGCCTTATTGCTTTTGAATGGACAACAGGTGCAAGGGATGATAATCCATTTGACACAGGAACCGAAGAGGCGATTGAAGAGGAGATGATTCCAATAACAGAAATGGAAGATCAGCAACCGGAAGCTCCACCCGAGGTACCAAAGGTAACCGAGATATTTCAGATTGTTGAGGATGATGTTACCATCGACAATGAAGTACTGTTTGAAGATGACGAAGCTGACTTCGACGACGAGATTCAGATGTATGATTTCGACGTAACGGAAGAAGAAGAAGAAGAAGAAGACTACATCTTTATTGTTGTTGAAGATATGCCTACTTTCAGGGGGGGTGATGTAAATAGATTCCGTGAATGGGTTCAGAACAGAATTAAATATCCCCAGATAGCTGCTGAGAACGGGATACAGGGAAAAGTATTCTTAATGTTCGTTGTTGAACCCGACGGATCAGTAAGCAATGTTAACATTCTTAGAGGTGTTGACCCAGCACTTGATAATGAAGCCCAAAGGGTAGTTGAGACATCACCAAAATGGGCCCCCGGAAAACAAAGAGGAGCACCGGTGAGGGTAAGGTTCTCAATGACGGTTAACTTCAAGCTGCAATAAGATAATTGTTGATAACTAACTGAGCCGCCACAGTAAATGAGGCGGCTTTTTTTTTCTGGAAAATTATATTGTAATATCTTTATCACCAGTAAACCAATATATTCTTAACCATGAGAAAGGTATTTATTTATTCTTTTATTATTTCTGTTCTCTTTGCTTCATGTTCATCACCAAAGAAACAGATGGAATCAGGTAATTATGATGCAGCTATTACTAAAGCTGTTGAAAAGATCCGTAAGGATAGGAACGATACCAAAAATATTGATATTCTGGATCAGTCATACAAAATAGCTCTCGAGCAGGAAAACGAGAAGATAAGATTATTGAAAATGGAGGGTAAACCACAAAACTGGGATCAGATATACCTGATCTATAAAAAAATGTATGACAGACAATCACTGGTAAGAACAGTGTTGCCCCTCAAGTCAGGTTCACGAAATGTTGATTTTCCCTATGTTGATTATATGGAGGAAATGATCATAGCAAAAAATAAAGCTGCTGATTATTACTTTGCTAATGGACAGCAGATAATGAAAAATGGCACCAAAGATTCATACAGGCAGGCATATGAAGAGTTCTCCCGTGCCAAGGAATATGTTGGTGATTATGAAGGTATAGATAAGCTTATTGAAGAATGCAGGTATATGGGTATCAGCAGGGTGCTTATTAAGGTGGATAATCGATCACATATTAATTTTCCACCCGAATTTGAGGCTGACCTGCTCGCTCTTGACCTTCCTCGACTCGATAACCAGTGGGTAGAATACCATACCAGGCAGCTGGATGAAAATATAGAGTTTGATTATATTGTTTCAGTTATTATTAAAGCTATAGCAGTTTCTCCGGATAATACTTTCCAGAAAGATACACTGATTAAAAGAGAAATACAGGATGGTTTCCAATATGTGCTTGATGATAATGGTAATGTGATGAAAGATACCCTGGGTAATGATATCAAAGTGAAAAAATATAAGCAGGTGCAGTGTGCTCTCATCGAATCGGTGCAAAACAAAGAATGCGTTATTGATGGCCAGGTGGAAATACTTACAATTAATTCTGCCAAGGTACTTAAGAGTGATCCCCTGTCAGCAAATTCTTTCTTCGAACATATTTCAGCCAGGGCAATAGGGGATATTGAAGCCCTGATGCCGTCAGAGCGTGAGAAAACAAGAAGTGAACCAATTCCTTTTCCCTCTGACCTCGAAATGGTCATAAGATGTTCCGAAGCTCTTAAGATGGGAATACGGAATGCTATGCAGCGAAACAGGAGGTTCATTATATAAGCCTCCCGCAGATGTCATTATAGAATGATTGCCTGCGGTCGTTTTGAATTGAAAATGTGTGTATGGGAAAAATGATTGAAACGGCAGTACAAACCGACCGTGCTGTTTTGGTGGGTGCAATTCTCGCTCTTCAGAGCGAATCAGAAATAACAGAATATCTTGATGAGCTTGCTTTCTTAACAGAGACAGCAGGAGCAAAACCGGTAAAAACATTTATTCAAAAACTGGAGACACCTGATTCCAGGACTTTTGTTGGCACAGGTAAAATAGAAGAGATAGAAAGATATGTAAGGGGGAATGATATAAACCTGGTAATATTCGATGAAGAATTAAGCCCATCTCAGTTAAGAAATATTGAAAGGAAACTAAAGTGCAGAATTCTTGATCGTACAAATCTGATCCTCGACATATTTGCCCGCAGAGCACGCACTGCTCATGCTATAGTGCAGGTTGAACTGGCACAGTATGAATACCTTCTTCCCCGATTGACAAGAATGTGGACCCACCTTGAACGACAGAAGGGGGGGATAGGTCTAAGGGGTCCAGGTGAAACAGAGATTGAGACTGACCGACGTATAATACGTGATAAAATTGCCAGGCTCAAACAGCAGCTGCTGAAAATAGATAAGCAGATGACTGTGCAGCGTAAGAACAGGGCAAAGATGGTACAGGTAGCTCTGGTGGGTTATACCAATGTAGGTAAATCTACCATAATGAATGTGCTGAGTAAATCCGATGTTTTTGCCGAGAATAAATTGTTTGCAACACTCGATACAACGGTCAGAAAAGTAGTAATTGAAAATCTACCTTTCCTGCTCTCAGATACGGTTGGATTTATACGAAAACTGCCCCATGGACTGGTAGAATCATTCAAGTCGACCCTCGATGAGGTGAGAGAAGCCGATATATTATGCCATATAGTGGATATATCACATCCCGGTTTTGAGGAACAGATAAGTATAGTAAATGAAACCCTCCGTGAACTTAAGGCAGATAATAAAAGTACAATTATAGTATTTAATAAAATCGATGCCCTTACCTATGTTGAAAAAGAAGAGGATGACCTGAGTCCTAAAGAAAGGATAAATTTCACCCTTGATGAATTAAAAGAGAGCTGGATGGCTGATAATAAGAATGCAAAAACCATTTTTATATCAGCAAAAGACAAAATAAATATTGATTACTTTAAGGACCTTCTGTACAGGGAGGTTAAAACACTTAATGAGAAAATTTATCCATACAATAATTTTCTATACTGAAGACAAAAGACAAAAGTAATTGATTATTAACCAAATGGTTTACTTTTATCTTTAATCAATAGTT
>DOZA01000213.1:0-2769 GCA_003518245.1 Bacteroidales bacterium
AGCTCTGCTGCGAGGTAGTTTATTATTATTAACAACAAATTATGTGAAAGGTTAATGAGATTTTAAGCTTGCATAACTGTAACAGCTATCTCCCTTTTGCTCCTTGGTCCATCAAACTCACAGAAGAAAATATTCTGCCATGTACTCAAAGCCAGTTTACCCTGGATAAGGGGTATGGTCTCAGAAGGTCCTACCAGTCCCGACTTCAGGTGACTGTCTCCGTTATTATCCTGCCTGTCATGTTCCCATACACCCGGTGGAATTAGTTTAGCCAGTAGTGTTACAACATCAGACTGAACCGAGTCATCCCAGTTCTCCTGGATCATTATAGCCGCCGTTGCACCACGGGCAAAAACGTTTACCAGACCATTCTCTATTCCTGACTTCTTTACTATATTATTAACTTCCGGACCTATATCGTATAAACCATTCCTGCGGTAAGTGCTTATAATAATTATTTCATTCATATGGTTTATTTTTAAATAAATGTAAGAAAAAAGCAGGATTTTTTTACCTTTCATATATTCATACGTATTAAATGTAGAAATTGGATTTTGAGTAATAACTATGATATGGGCAAGATCAGGAATGGGAATGAGGTCGAATTCCGGAAATTGGTTGATGAACACATGGATTATATATATATAACTGCCTTCAGGATAACAGCCAATGAAGATGATGCACGGGATATAGTTCAGGATACTTTCATGAAAGTATGGGAAAAGCGCAAAATAATAAAAAGTGGCAATTCAATTAAAGCTTATATAAGCCGAATAGCTGTTAATAAGTGCTATGATTTATTACGTATGAAAAGGCATAGGTATTACATGGAAATAGATAATCAAAGGGCTGTTTTAAATGAAATTACAGGTAGCGAAAGAGCTGATTATATGCTTAATAAAAATGAAACTTTATCCATACTTAAAACATTGGCCCGGGAGCTCAGTCCAAGGCAGCGGATAGTATTTACTATGATTGAGATTGAGGAACTTTCCCATGATGAGGTTTCAGAAATAACAGGAATGAGCAAGACCTCTATCAAGAGCAATCTAAGGCATGCAAAGGTGAAAGTTGAGGAGAAAATACGAAATTATTTAAACCAGGAATTATGAGTGATTATAACAGGATAATAAATAAACTGAGGGTATTTAAGCCTGAGATTGAGAACAGGGAATCCCTGAAGGAAAGTGTTATGGATAGAATAGGTAATGAACAATCCAGACCTGATTATTTCTTCTGGTGGACTGAAATAAGATGGTTGAGGCGATCAATGACAATAGCTGCCTCGGTCATAATCGGAATTTTCATTATTCAACAAGTACTGATTGCTAACAGGATAGATAAGCTTGAAGGGCGTATGATCAGTATAAATACCGAAAAAATACTTGAGATGCAGAGAGAAAATGTCATAGTAAACTCTGTTGTAATGAAAAATAAAGAAGCTTCACGATTTGCTGATAGTATATTGGTTTCAAGGGATGACCTATTAAGTCTTATCAGGGAATACAGGATGCTGCAGGAAAAATATGATGGGATAGTGGGATCTGAAATCAATTCTGAACAAAACAGTATTAAACAAAAACTTTAAGCCATGAAAAGATTTGCGTTTATATTTTTATTGGGGATAATGATTGTATTATTATCCTCATGTGGAGGACCCGATGCACTGTTAATTAATATTGTGCATAAGGATGGATCCGTAACCAGGAAAGTGATTCTTACCTATACAAAGGATGAGTTCGATCTTACTGATTGCCAGGTACCGGTAGACAGCACCTGGAACATTACCCGGAGTTTTGATATATCAGAAAAGGGAGATACAACCTATACTCTTACAGCCGTAAAAGATTTTGAATCGGTGGAGGAAATAAATAGTATGTATTCTGAATACGAGGGGCCCAATAATCGTATGAACAGGAAAGCGCTTTTCGATAAGAAATTCAGATGGTTTAACACGGTTTACAGATATTCTGAAAACATAGAAAAAGTAATAGATGGTATTCCTCCTGAGGATTTCTTCACACCGGATGAACTGAGCTTTTTCTTCATGCCTGAAAAACTAGTCGAAGCACGTCTCGAAGAAGAAGACAGTACTCAAATAAAGGAATCAATACTCGAACCACTCGAAGAAAGGACAAAGGAATGGCTTGCAAGGAGTCTTATAAATGATCTGTTAATTAAGATTGCGGATACGGTAAGGTTGAACACCGATGTTGCAATAGATACCAGTGAGTTGCTTAAAGTACAGGACAGGATTGAAGCAACTGATTTCTTCTGGGAGATGGATGAAGAGGAATCAATCGATAGTCTTTTGGGCGAAGGTTTCTACAGGAGAAACAAGGCAGTTCTGGAGAGCCTGGTAGAAGAAGTTGAAAATGAATTTGAAGTGGCATTCGATGCTGAATCTTACATTGTCCAAACATCAATGCCTGGCGATCTGATGGATACAAACGGGTATATCGATGATGAAGGTAATGTGATATGGGAAATGGATGGTGAAGTAATACTCTCAGCAGATTATGAAATGTGGGTGGAATCAAAAACAAGAAACACCTGGTCATGGATTGTAACCGGGGTATTTGTCCTGTTTGTAATTGGTGGATTGATTATAAGAGTTTCCAGAAAATGAATTATCAGCCCAATCGAAGTGAGTCAAATCGGTATTCGTGTATGTTCATTATGATTAGCGTATAGAGAAAACGGCAGGCCCATGAATAGCCTGCCTTTAACACTAATTGGAAACTGACTGTTTAGCTAACGGTAATCATC
>DOZA01000213.1:2837-24048 GCA_003518245.1 Bacteroidales bacterium
ATTTTTCTGCTATTTCTTTGTATTTGAAACCCTGTACATGCATCCTGAAGGGGATTTTAAACTCATCTTCAAGACTGTCAATAACTTTTTCAAGTTCTTCAAGCGAATAGCTTGATTCTGGAGAGTTGAAACCTGAGTCCTGGGGCAGGTTTAAAAAATAAAGATCCTGTGAACCATCTATAATAGTATTCTCTTTAACAGCACGCCTGTAGTTATTTATAAAGTTGTTCTTCATAATGGTGAAAACCCATGCTTTCAGGTTCGTGTAGTCCACAAACTTATCCTGATAGGTTATAGCCTTCATGTAAGTGTCCTGTACAAGGTCTTTGGCTTTTGTATGATCGGAAGTCAGACTGAGGGCAAACTTCATCAGATTGTCTTCAAGACTGACCAGGTTATTATTGAATTCAAGTGTTGTCATCGTTTAAACTATTTTGGGTGTTTAATTATTGTCAAAAATATATAAACAATATAAGATAATAAAATC
This sequence comes from Bacteroidales bacterium, assembly GCA_003518245.1. Lineage (GTDB taxonomy): Bacteria > Bacteroidota > Bacteroidia > Bacteroidales > VadinHA17 > UBA9300. Next base: position 3,325 of record DOZA01000213.1, read on the forward strand.
CGAAAATCTTAAATTGTTCTTCCATGAACAATATTCTAAATAGTAGACTTTCAGTAATTAGTTGGTAAGCAACATAATAACTGGGATTCAATAATTGTGATATAAATTGTTTCCAAATAGATTATATGCAGATTATTATTTTTACGAGATTGAATTGGAATGATTGAATGGTGAACAGGTCAATGCATACTGACGGATATTTTTTAGTATATTTAAATAAACATTAAACATGAGGATTAAATTAGCAGCTGAAGGCAGAGTAGATCTGAGTGCACTTTATATGCCTGTTGAAAATGCAACGGCCTGCGTAATAATGGTCCATGGTTTAGGTGAACATATTGGACGATATAAAAATTTGGCAGCCTATTTTAATAAGCATGATTATTCTTTCATAGGAGTTGATCTGCCGGGACATGGACAGTCACCTGGCAAAAGGGGGCATATAAATAATTTCAAAGAATACATGGCCATTATTAATGTTATGATTGATTATATTACAGAAAAGGAAGGTAAAATACCTATGATCCTTTACGGTCATAGCCTTGGTGGTGCAATTGCACTCAGCTATATGCTGGAAAGTACCAGGATATTCAGGGGAATTGTTACTTCACCCTGGATAAAACTAAGTTTTAAGACATCAAAGTTTAAATTATTCCTGGCTTCGGTGGTAAGTAGAATACTACCTTCGATGTTGCAGCCAGCCGGACTTGATCCCAATGATATTTCTACCGATAAAGCTGTTGTAAGAGAATACCGCTCAGACCCACTTATTCATTCATTAATATCTGTGGGCCTTTTTTCAATGGCAACGGATAACGCGGCAATGTTAATGACCTGCAGGGATGGATTAAAAAACCCTGTTTTATTATTGCACAGTATAAAGGACAGGATAACATCCGCTGAAGGCTCAGCTGAATTTGCAGCAAACAATCGCATGGTTGAATTAAAAATCTGGGAAAATGGTCTTCACGAACTTCACAACGAGGTTTTCAGGGACGAAATCATGAATTACATTATTAATTGGTTAGAAAAACAGAATGGAATTAAGAACTAAAATTGAAGCTGATCCTGCAAGACAGGGAATAGATTATGACACACCTGTATTATTTACAGGGTCATGCTTTGCAGGGGAGATAGGGCGTCAATTTATATATGGTAAAATGGATGTTCTTATAAACCCTTTCGGGGTTTTGTATAATCCTTATTCAACGGCCAGGGCACTGGAAATAATAATGGAAGGCAGGCTCTTTGAAAAAGATGATCTCTATTATCATAATAATAAATACCTGAGTTTTTTGCATGATACAAGTTTTTCTTCAGGTACTAGTCAGGAAAGCATAGACAGGATTAACAGTTCAGTCTCGCAGGCTCATAGTTTTCTCTCAGGTGCTTCTTTTTTATTTATTACCTTCGGCACTGCCTGGGTCTACAGGTGGAAAGACAATAATGAGATCGTAGCTAACTGTCATAAGATTCCTGCTGCCAAATTTACCAGGCAACTTCTTGATGTTGAAGATATTTTTGATACATGGAGTAAAATACTGTCAAAATTAAAGAAATTCAATCCCAGTTTAAAAATAGTGTTTACAGTTAGTCCTGTACGCCATCTTAAAGATGGCGCTCATGGCAACCAGTTGAGTAAATCGATTCTGATCATTGCAATAAATAAACTATTATCCTCAGATAAATCACTTTCATATTTCCCTTCTTATGAGATAGTTTTAGACGAACTGCGGGATTACAGGTTCTATAGCAAGGATATGGTACATCCTTCAGAGACCGCGATCGAATATATCTGGGAAATATTCAGGGAGGTTTATTTTAAGCCCGGAACCAATATCATTTATGAAAAGATTGCAAAAATCACCGAGGCCACCCGTCATAGAATATCTGGAAATGATCCTTATACCCTGGCTGCATTCAGAAACTCAATGCTGCAAAAGATTGAAAAGATAAAGAATGATTATCCCTTCGTCGACATGGGAGCGGAAGAAAAATATTTCAACAGGCTCTAGTTTAAGTAAAATAAACTTTATGTCTAAATAAGTGTTTAAATTATTAAACAGTATTTAAGATTTTTAATCATTGTTGTCCGGTAAAACCGGAATTTAATTAATTTTTATTGTTATTTGTCTGATAATAGATACCATATTTGAGAACGTCCAGTTATGTTTTAACTTACTTTTGACTATGGAAAGTTCTGTTTCAGCTGCTTAAACAAAGTTTCCATAATGTAAAGCCGTTTTAAGTCTTGTTTGCTTAATCGGCTGTCCGATAAACTTGAAGCATATTTTCGATATATATCCTCCTCAATCGGGACATATACTTCTTTACCAAGAATGAGAACATCCATGGTCCATGGATTACTCTTGAATTTCAGCGTGGGGAGTTCTTTTATTATCCTTTAATAGCCGTGTGGCTTGAGGACCTGGAAGGTAAATATATCCAGACTCTTTTTGTTCCACAGTCTGTGGCTACTTCTGTATTCCGTTTTGGCAGTGTTGAAGATGGCAAATGGAAAGCTGGTATCAGGCGCTGGCCTCAAACATTACCTTACTGGGCACAGCCATCCATCCGGTTTCACAGGTGAATTATTCAATGATCTGAGCACAATAACCACAGCTTTGAATATTGCTGATTCAATAATAGTGTATATGGGTAAGAGAAAATGATATTATCTTGAGTCGATAAGTATCTTTTTGACTATACGGGTATTATCTTCAAACTGAATTATGACCAGGTATATTCCTTTCTGTACGTCAGAAAAACTTATTTCAGCCCTGTTGCGTGGATAATTATATTTTTCCCTCGTTGTTTCCTGTCCGATAATATTGGTTAACCTGATAAAAACAAATGCCTTATCACTTGTTATGGTAAAACGGTTACCGGTAACCGGTACAGGGAAGATCTTTGTATTTGTATCTTCTTCAAAGGATTTTTCAAAGGATATTTTATTTTCCCCGGAAGTGGTTTTATCAACAGCTTGTCCTGAGATATGTGCTGAACAGGTGAAAATCAATAATATACCAAGAGTTAATGTCCGCATTTCCAGCCCGGATTTTTAGTTTTATACGCAAAAATCATGCTAAAGATACAAATATTTATATATTTCGGGTTTTTAACAATTTAATTCTCAGCTTATTTACAAAAAGTGGATTTTTCAATGTTTTAAAAAAAGATTAATTTCGCATGAATGAGGATTAGTTATGAAAGACTTACAGGGCATTAAGCAACGATTCGGGATCATAGGTAATTATATTGGTCTTAACAGGGCAATTGACATAGCTATTCAGGTTGCTCCAACAGATCTTTCTGTACTTATATCGGGAGAAAGTGGGACAGGCAAGGAAATATTTCCGCAAATAATACATCATCACAGCAAGCGCAAGCATGGCCAATATATTGCTGTTAACTGTGGTGCAATACCAGAGGGTACCATCGATTCAGAACTGTTTGGTCATGAAAAAGGTGCTTTTACAGGTGCTACCGACAGCCGTAAGGGTTATTTCGAGGGAGCAAGCGGAGGTACAATTTTCCTTGATGAAGTTGCCGAACTGCCATTATCCACACAGGTAAGATTACTCAGGGTGCTTGAGTCAGGTGAGTTTATCAGGGTGGGCTCATCAAAAGTACAGAAAACAGATGTAAGAGTTATCGCAGCCACCAATATCGAAATCCTGGAAGCTGTTAAATCAGGAAAATTCAGGGAGGACCTGTTTTACAGACTAAATACTGTACCTATAAAAATACCAGCACTGAAAGACAGGGGTGATGATATACTGCTGTTATTCAGGAAATTTGCTGCCGATTTTGCCGAGAAATACCGCATGCCGGCAGTTAAACTTACTGAAGATACCAGGATAATGCTAACATCGTATTCATGGCCCGGTAACGTGAGGCAATTGAAAAATATTACCGAGCAGATTTCAATTATTGAAGACTCAAGAGAAATTGACGCGGAGATATTAAAAGCTTACCTGCCTGATTATGGCGTAATAAAACTGCCTGCTGTAATTAGAAAAGAATCAGAGAGCTCATTCTCTTCTGAAAGAGATATATTGTATAAAATACTCTTCGATATGAAGAATGATATGAATGATCTTAAAAAACTGGTTCTCGACTTGCTGCGTGAAGATCCTGCTTCAGTAAATCTCGATGATCATACTTCAGGGATGATTCAGAGATTATATGATGAAACGGGCATACGAAATATACACCACGGGGATCGTAAGGAAGGTGATGATACAAGGATTAAGTATTCCCGGGAGAAACAGGCCGGCCAGATTCAGGATACCGAAGAGATCATTGAAGAGTCACTTTCTCTGGTGGATAAAGAGATAGAACTGATAAGCAAAGCCCTTGAAAAGCATAATGGTAAAAGAAAACTTGCCGCAGATGAACTTGGGATATCGGAAAGGACACTTTACAGGAAGATTAAAGAATATGGGATCGATCTATAATAAAAAATATTCAGTGAATATATCCGGAATATTATTTGTTGCTGCACTCATTTTGCTTGCATTAACAGGCTCAGGATGTAAGGTGACTTATTCATTCAGTGGAGCAAGTATATCACCCGATGTTAAAACTATAAGTGTGGATTATTTTGAGAACAGGGCCAACCTGGTTCAGCCAGGGCTGAGTCAGTATATAACTGACGAATTGATGGATAAATGCAGGGCACAGACAAATCTTAACTTTGTTAATGAAACAGGGGATGTCAGTTTTGAGGGGGAAATTAATGACTACCGTACAGAACCGCTAACAGTATCAGGTGATGCCAGGGCTGCAATGAACAGGTTTACTATCGCAGTAAGGGTTAAGTTTACAAACATAGTGGAACCTGAATTCAGCTTTGAGCAAGCTTTCACAAGGTATGAAGATTATGATAGCTCCAAGGAATTAAGCCAGGTTGAACAGGAGCTTACTGAAAAGATAATTGAACAAATAGTTGAAGACATTTTTAACCGGGCATTTGTGAACTGGTAATATGAATAAGGCTGATTTTATAAATATTATAAAAGAACAAAGGGTTCTGTCTGATAATGAATATGATGATATTTTCAGGATAGCTGATAAATATCCTTATTTCCAGTCAGCTTATGTATTACTGCTAAACTCGTTATACAGAAAAGATGATATTGAATTCACAGACAGATTAAAGGAAGCTGCTATATATATTGCCGACAGGGAAGTGCTATATAACCATTTGAATTCCGGTGAATGGTCACCGGAACCTGAAAAGGTGCTGAAAGAAAAACCTGTTGCCAGACAATCAGGACCAGAAGTTGAGGAAATTGCAGATAGTAGGGAGGAGAAATCTGAAGAAAGAGAAAAAAAGAAAGATGTAAGCTTTGAACAGGATAAAAAGCAAGAAAGGTATGAACCGGTGTCCGGTCGATCGCGGGAAGAATTGATCAGGGAAATAGAGACCCGGCTGAGTGAGATAAGTGGAGAGGGTATATTGCAGCTCGACGAATCAGCCGATGTACAGGAGGATGAGAATAATGGTAACGAGCACATCAGGTATGATTATGACCTGCCCGTTAATAATGATCTGCTTGACCTGGATACAGAAAATGATCCTCCTTCTCAACCTGTTTTTCTTAATGATGATGAACTGGTTGACAGGTTCATTAATGCAAATCCGAGAATTGAACCCCAGCAGGAAAAGGATGATTCTGAAAACGAAGATATCTCATTAAAGAGCGGGGAAGAGTCGTCTCACCTGGTATCTGAAACACTTGCAAGTATCTACCTCTCTCAGGGTTACTATTCAAAAGCAATAAGTATTTATGAAAAATTAAGTTTGAAATATCCGGAAAAAAGTAGTTACTTTGCGAGCCAAATAGAGAAGATAAAAGAGATTATATTAAAAACTGGTTAGATGGGTATTTATGTTTTTATTTCAGTAATAGTAATTATTGCCTGCGTATTACAGGTAATGGTCGTGCTTGTGCAGAATTCAAAAGGAGGTGGCCTGGCTGCTAATTTTACTTCAACAGGTCAATCAATGGGAGTAAGGAAAACAGCCGATTTCCTTGAAAAAGCTACATGGACGCTTGCAGTGGTAATACTTGTACTCAGTATAGTGGCTACTGCAGCTATACCTCATGGAGTAGAGGAAGAATCATCAAGGATACAGGAACAGATAGATAATGCTGTTGACCCAACATCCATACCTAATCTGCCAACTGCAATTCCTGAACAGGGCAGTGGAGATCAGGGTGAATAATAAAATAATTATAAGATATTAAAATGTCAGTTTGTCACCAAACTGACATTTTTTTTGCAATTATGGCGTACCGGGTAATATAAAAATGTCAGAAAAACCATTTGGCACAGATTCTGTAAAACGAGGGTGTCGGTAAATTTAATGTTTAACAAATCAAATATGTAAAATGGCAAAATTAAAAGGTAAAATATTAGCAGGTAAAGTACTTGTTAAACCTCATGAAGCAGAGGGAAAAACAGCAAGCGGTATAATTATTCCTGACAGTGCAAAGGAAAAACCACAACAGGGCACCATAGCACTGGTTGGTGCATCTAAAAAAGATGAAGAGATGGAGGTAAAACCAGATGATGTTGTTCTTTATGGTAAATATGCCGGTCAGGAACTAAACATTGACGGTGAAGATTACCTTTTGATGTCTCAATCTGATATTCTATACATTGTATAAAAACGTAATAACTTAAACTAAATGATATGGCAAAAGAAATTAAATTTAATATTGAAGCACGTAACCTTCTTAAGGATGGTATTGATAAACTTGCTGATACTGTCAGGGTAACATTAGGCCCTAAAGGACGTAATGTAGTGCTTGAAAAAAAGTTCGGAGCACCCCAGATAAGCAAAGATGGTGTTACCGTAGCTAAGGAGATCGAGCTTGAAGATTCTTATGAGAACGTGGGAGCACAAATGCTTAAGGAAGTTGCTTCCAAAACAGGTGATGATGCAGGTGATGGAACAACAACAGCTACAGTGCTGGCACAGGCTATAATAGATGTAGGCCTGAAAAATGTAACCGCCGGTGCCAATCCAATGGAACTGAAAAGAGGTATCGACAAAGCTGTCAGCGAAGTGGTAAAAAATATCGCCAAACAGGCAAAAGTTGTTGGTGATGACCTTAGTAAGATTGAACAGGTTGCACGCGTTTCAGCAAATAATGATGAGGGAATAGGAAAGCTTATTGCTGAAGCAATGGGTAAGGTGAAGAAAGAAGGAGTTATTACAGTTGAAGAAGCCAAAGGAACTGAAACAACTGTTGAAGTTGTCGAAGGTATGCAGTTTGACCGTGGTTATATTTCTCCTTATTTCGTGACAAATACTGATAAGATGGAGGCTGACCTTGAAAGTCCTTATATTCTTATTCACGATAAGAAGATATCCACAATGAAGGACCTTCTTTCTATTCTCGAGACAACAGCGCAGAACGGAAAACCTCTGATGATCATTGCTGAAGACATAGAAGGTGAGGCTCTTGCAACTCTTGTAGTAAACCGCCTGAGAGGCTCTCTGAAAGTGTGTGCAGTTAAAGCACCGGGATTTGGAGACAGGAGAAAAGAAATGCTTGAGGATATAGCTATTCTTACAGGTGGAACAGTAATTTCTGAAGAAAAAGGGCTGAAGCTTGAGCATGCCACTCTTGATATGCTGGGACAGGCCGAGAAGATATCTATTGACAAGGAAAATACAACTATAGTAAATGGTGCTGGCGAAGTTGATGCAATTAATGCACGTGTAAACCAGATCAAACAGCAAATATCAACAACCACTTCGGATTACGACAAGGAGAAACTTCAGGAAAGACTGGCCAAGCTTTCAGGTGGTGTTGCAGTACTTTATATAGGTGCTGCCTCTGAAATGGAAATGAAAGAAAAGAAAGACCGTGTAGATGATGCCCTCAGTGCAACACGTGCGGCAATAGAAGAAGGAATAGTACCTGGTGGTGGCGTTACTTATATCCGTGCAGTTGATGCACTGGCTAAACTAAAAGGTGATAATGAAGATCAGAATACAGGGATAGAAATAATTAAACGTGCTATTGAAGAACCTTTACGCCAGATTGTAATCAATTCAGGTAAAGAAGGAGCAGTCATAACACAGGCTGTGAAGGAAGGGAAAGATGATTATGGTTTTAATGCCCTGATAGATAAATTCGAGAATCTCTATGATTCGGGTGTTATTGATCCTGCCAAAGTAGCACGTATAGCTCTTGAAAATGCTGCTTCTATTGCAGGTATGTTCCTGACTACCGAAGCTGTAGTGATTGAACAGAAGGAAGATGAACCAATGCCTAACCCTGCAGCCATGGGTGGTGGCGGCATGCCGGGCATGATGTAGCAAACGCGGATTTAATCCCTTGCTTGCGCAGGGAACGAAGGATAAAGAGAGCCGGTTAATTTATGACCGGTTCTTTATTTTTTTTCTTACAGAGATAAGGAATGTAAGCAGGGAGATAAAACCTGCAATTGAGCCAATTATATACCCGGGAAGAACAGGTATCCCAAGACCCGCGTTTTTATTAGGAGCTACCATAATGTATGTTATGCATATTGTTGTAAGAAGGGTAGCCGGAATGGTCAGTAACCAGTGATTCTTATGACGCAGGGCCATATACATAGCTGCCGTCCATAATACAATGGTGGCAAGTGACTGGTTTGATATGCCAACGAACTTCCAAACCCTTCCGAATTCGTCTTTGAGCATGAAGGTCAAGAAAAACCCAATAATAAATAAGGGTATACTAACCAGTAATCGACTTGATAATCTAGACTGCTTGATGTTAAACATATCTGCAATTGTAAGTCGTGCACTCCTGAAAGCCGTATCACCTGATGTAATGGGGCAGGCCACAACACCTACAATCGCAAAAATGGCTCCTATATGACCCAGCCAGCTATTGCATATTTCATTTACCACCCATGCCGGATCAGGAACAATATCAGGATCAGTGGCCAGGGGATGTGATAATGTATAATTCAGACCCTTAACATCACCAAAATAATTCATTGCTGCCGTGGCCCAGATTATTGCTACAATGCCTTCTGCTATCATGGCTCCGTAGAAAACCCTTCGGCCCTGTTTTTCTGATTTAAGACAGCGGGCCATAAGTGGAGACTGGGTAGCATGAAAACCGGATATGGCTCCGCACGATATTACAATAAATAACATCGGGTAAAGGATATTACTGCCCGGATCAGTATGGAAATTATTGAATGAACTAATACTTAACTCACCAAGCTGGAGAGAACCGGATATGTTTTTTATAATTATAGACCCTCCAATCCCCAGGGCCATAATAAGAAGTGAGGCTCCAAAAACAGGATATATCCTCCCAATGATCTTGTTTATTGGAAGCAGGGTGGCAAGCAAGTAATACCCGAAAACAAGATATAGCCAGATACGGACATCAACAGTAGTCATTGTCTGTAACAGTTTGGCCGGACCGGTAACAAAAGCAACACCTACGAAGATCAGCAAAAGAATGGTAAAAATTCTTAAGAATATCCTTGCACTATTGCCCAGATATTTACCTACTATCTCGGGTAGACTGAAACCATTATTCCTTATAGACAACATCCCGGAGAAATAATCATGTACTGCACCCATGAAGATGCACCCAGCTACTATCCACAGGTAAGCCAGAGGGCCATACATTGCTCCAAGAATGGCTCCGAAAATAGGCCCCAGACCCGCTATATTAAGAAACTGGATCATGAATATTTTCCATGCCGGTAATGGTAAAAAATCAACTCCGTCATTCATTGTTATTGCCGGAGTGGGCCGCCCAGTGTCCATTCCAAAATACCGGTCTATGAATCGACCATAAATAATATAACCGATTATCAATGCAATAATGCAGATAATAAATGTGATCATGGATAGGATGTATCAAGAATTATTTTAAAAGTAATAAATATTTGCTGAATCGATGAACATTTTTAATAATAAACCAATTGAATAAGGTTTGTATACCTGTATAGATGGGATATAATATAAATATACAGCCATCAATGACAGACAGACAGAAACTTATTCAACTATTAGTTATATATTTGCGCTTAATCTGAGGAATGAGATCAGCAATGAAGAATATTAGGAATTTTTGCATCATAGCTCATATTGATCACGGGAAGAGCACTCTTGCTGACAGGTTGCTTGAAAAAACCGACACGCTGAGTGAAAGGGACAGGAAAGACCAGGTACTGGATAATATGGACCTTGAGAGGGAAAGAGGTATAACAATAAAGAGCCATGCCATTCAGATGAACTACCTGTACCGGGGCAATGAATACATCCTTAATCTTATAGATACACCGGGCCATGTTGATTTTTCATACGAGGTGTCTAGATCAATAGCTGCCTGCGAGGGAGCACTTCTTGTTGTAGATGCCACACAGGGGATACAGGCGCAGACAATATCTAATTTGTATATGGCTATTGATCATGATCTTGAGGTTATACCGGTACTGAATAAGATGGATATGGCCAGTGCAATGCCCGATGAGGTAAAGGATCAGATAGTAGACCTTATTGGATGCGAAAGGGAAGATATAATAGAAGCTAGTGCCAGAAATGGAATGGGTGTTGATGAAATACTGGAGCGGATAGTTATCTCAATACCACCACCTGAAGGTGATCCTGAGGCTCCCCTCCAGGCTCTTATTTTTGACTCGGTATTTAATTCTTTCAGAGGGATAATAGCGTACTTCAAGATAGTAAACGGCACACTCAGGAAAGGAGATATGGTAAAGTTTTTTAATACGGATAAACAATATGAGGCCGACGAAATAGGAGTGCTTAAGATACGACAGGACCCAAGAGATAGTATGAGTGCAGGATATGTAGGGTATATTATTTCAGGTATAAAAGAATCCAGGGAAGTTAAGGTAGGTGATACAATAACACATCTTGAAAGACCATGTGAAAAGGAGATAGCTGGTTTCGAAAATGTTAAGCCAATGGTATTTGCGGGATTATACCCTGTTGATGCCGACGATTATGAGGATCTGAGATCTTCTATGGAAAAATTACAACTGAATGATGCTTCCCTGTCATTTATACCTGAATCATCAGCAGCACTGGGATTTGGATTCAGGTGTGGATTCCTGGGGCTGTTGCATATGGAGATTATACAGGAAAGGCTTGACAGGGAATTTGATATGGATGTTATTACTACTGTCCCTAATGTATCATATAATGTGTATACCACTTCGGGTGATATGACTGAAGTACATAATCCGTCAGGATTACCAGCGGTGACAAGTATTGACAGGATAGAAGAACCATATATTATAGCACAGATAATATCAAAGTCAGAATATGTTGGGAATATTATGACTTTATGCATTGATAAAAGGGGTGCATTTAAAAACCAGGTTTACCTGACAAGCGACAGGGTAGAGATCACTTTCGAACTTCCACTGGCTGAGATAGTGTTTGATTTTTACGATAAACTGAAAAGCCTTTCAAGAGGTTACGCTTCTTTTGATTATCACCATTCATCGTATAAGAAGGCTGACCTTGTACGACTTGATATTCTTCTTAACGGAGAGATGGTAGATGCACTTTCTACCCTTATCTACAGGGGACATTCTTATGATTTTGGCCGCAGGATGTGCGTTAAGCTGAAAGAACTGATTCCAAGGCAACAATTCGATATAGCTATACAGGCAGCTATAGGTGCAAAAATAATTGCCCGCGAAACTGTTAAAGCTGTCAGAAAGGATGTTACAGCAAAATGTTATGGCGGTGATATTACGCGGAAAAGAAAACTGCTGGAAAAGCAGAAGAAAGGAAAGAAACGAATGAGGCAGGTCGGAAATGTGGAAATACCGCAACAGGCATTCCTTGCAGTGCTTAAGATGGATTAACAGACAGTTTTTGTATTGTTGAAAGAACTAAGATAAGTCAATATACCTTATCCTCAAAGCGAGCCTGTAATATGCCCCTTTTGTAATAATCAAAAGGGGTTTTTATTCACATAAAAGTTTATATCCCCTGCCATGTACGTTCAGAATGGTGATTGAGGGATCCGTTTTGAGGTATTTTCTCAATTTCGTTATGTAGACATCCATACTACGTGCATTAAAATAATTATCATCAACCCATATGGTGCGCAGCGCATAATTCCTCTCAAGTAACTCATTCTTGTGTTTACATAGAAGGATCAGTAGTTCAGATTCCTTGGTTGTTAACTTGCGGGATACTTTATCAGATTCAAGTACCTGGTTCAGTGGATAAAAAGTAAATTTACCCAGTTTATATTCCTTAGCTTCATCATCTGTATGCTGCTTTGTCCTCCTCAGGATAGCTTCAATCCTGAATAATAATTCCTGCATTGAGAATGGCTTGGTTATATAATCGTCGGCACCAGCCGTGAAACCTTCAATCTTATCTTTCTCCAGCGATTTTGCAGTGAGAAAGATAACGGGGATATCTTTTTCAATCTTCCTGATCTTTTTAGCAAGGTTTATACCATCAAGCGAGGGAAGCATAATATCAAACAGGCACAGGTCAAAAGTTTCTGACCTGAATGTTTCAAGTGCCTTCTGCCCGTCAGTAAAGTGTGAAACTTTATAATTCTTTGCTGTAAGATAATCATTCAGGAGTGTTCCAAGATTACTGTCATCTTCAGCCAATAGTATTTTTGTCATTATCAATTGTTTTTTGGAAGACTAATTTCGAATCTTGTCCCCTTATTTATTTGACTGTGAACATTTATTGTTCCATTATGTTCTTCTACGATCTTCTTTACATAATTTAAGCCCAGACCAAAACCCTTTACGTTATGGATATTTCCTGTTGGCACCCTGTGAAACTTGTCATAAATGCGCCTTATATCATCTTTCTTAATACCTATCCCCTTATCTGAAATGGAAATGGTCAGCTGCTTATTGTCATCACTCGTTTCAACAAGTATCTCCGGATTACCATTTGAATATTTTATTGCATTGTCAAGAAGGTTGGAGATCATATTCAATATGTGTGCCTCATCTATTTTTAGAATGGATTCTTTGGCATTTAGTTTTTTAGTAAGATTTCCCCTGGTGTCCGATATCTGTAGCCTGAAATTATCAATGGCACTGTTAATTATAGGATGTATATCAATATTAACCTTTTTAAGTTTTATTGTGCCCTTATCAAATGCTGATGCCTGCAATACTTTTTCAACCTGGTATTTAAGTCTTATTGATTCGTCATTCAGTATGGAGGATATTTTATTTAAGTTTTTCTTGTTTTGTGATATGCTTTCATCACCTATCATCTGTGAGGCAAGCGAGATTGTAGAAATAGGAGTTTTCAGTTCATGAGTCATATTATTTATAAAGTCATTACGGATTTCTGATATTCTTTTCTGTCGCAAAATGATCATAATATTACTCACTGTAAAGACTATAAGGAATAGGCTTACAATAATAGAAGATATGCCCATAAATCCGATTTGTCTGAACAGGTAGTTTTTCTCTTTAGGGAAGTAAAGGTAGATCATGTTTTGCCCGGGGACAGGATCATTGGGGAATAACTGTCTTATATATTTGTTAGCATCAGACCCCATATCAAAGCCGTCACTTCTATAAACAGGATTGCCCGATTCAGTTATGGCAAATTCATAATCAAGTGATATGCCCAGTCTTCCAAGGGTTTGATCTATCTTGTTATTCACCCGTTCAGGGTCAACCCGCTCAGAAAGACCAGGTGTTTCAGCTATTATTTTACCCATTATACTTTCCAGCATAACTGTTTTATTAGTTATCCTGTCAGTAATGCCGGCCCTGAGGCTCTGTGACGATAATTCAGGGATCATGTTTTCAGGATAGAAAAAGTCATCATCGGAGTAAAAGAGTATTTTCTGACCTTCACGGCTTATTGTAAGAGATGCGATGGCATTGTTCTGATCCTCCATTAGGGGAAATATGTCTGATTCTGATCTATATCCCCTTAACTGGCGGGCCAGGATAGAATGGGAAGGTACAATGGCTACAACTGAATCAGTCATAGGCATATCTATTTCTTCCACAATTCTTTCAATGGTCTCCTGTTGCTCTAGGTCAAGCACAACAGCATTGAGGGCATTATTAACATATACCCTGAATTGCTGGTTCTTTACATCGATTGAATTGTTGATCCAGTAAATCTGAATCAAAATAAGGACTGAAAGTACAATCGATATAACAACAGCAAGAATTATTATAATCTTTTTCTTCATCTGCTATCTGAATACTTTCATTTTATCCTTTTTCTTTATCACAAAAGTATTTCTTAAAAATAACATTAAGAGCTTTTTAACGTAATTTAACGTCATTTTAATATTTTGGATATATAGATTGTAATCTAATGGTACAACTTTTGTTTGGTATAATGTAATAAAGCTCTTTGAAAGTTGAAAATAATTTTAAAATCCTGGTTAATTTAAAATTGGCACGATGTTTGCGTCGATTTAGATGAGGTTTTTTTCATAGGTTAGATTAGTTGGTTTTTGGGTTAACAGGAATATGGGGGTGAGCCATTACCTCCTTTTTAAAACCAGAATTACACTTTTCATAACTTAGGTTTTAGGGTTAGTTAAGAATGAGCGGATATATATTCGCTCATTCTTTATTTTTTTTCTTTTAACTGTCAAACACCTGTTTTTGGATTCTTGATAAATATGTTTGATTATTAGTTTTGAGTTGGTTTTTTGTATCCAGTTCAGATTTATAATTTCCTGCCTTTTGAGGATTGATATCTGGAGAGGTTAAGTTTTAAATTGTCCATTTCAGGGTATAATAAGAAGGATTGAATTTTCTATCTGTTTATTCTTATCCAGTGTAAAGACTCCGGTTATTTCCCTAATAGATCTTATTTTACGGATTATTTTATCTTTAGTTTCGTCATTTTGTATGCCTTTTATCCTCATCAGGTAATCAATGGCAGGTATCCTGGCAAGCAGCTTTTCCTTGCCGGAGTTGTTGCTGATAAGGTCGTATACAGCATCTGTAAATTCTGATTCGGAAGAAAACCTGGGGAAGCTGATTTCTTTTTCGTTTATAGTTTTAACTATCGGCTCATTGCTGCTGAGCTTTATTCCAAGATGTTTATTAATAAGCAATGAAACCTTATAGTCAGGTTCTGCAGAAACAATCCCCAGAAAATGTTCTGAGATACTGTTATCAGCAATAAGTTTATGCCTGATCTTTTTCGCTGAAGATTTCATTTAGTAAGTAAAATACCAAATAAAGTTAAGAAAAAAATGGATTTAATCGATGAAGCCCAGTTTATTGATTTTTTTGAATGCCTGGAGTGAAGCTTTTTGTTCAGCTTCCTTCTTGGAGGATCCTTTGCCCTCACCGAATATTTCATGATCTATTCTTAGAACAGTGGTGAAAACATATTTTTTCTCATTAAAATCATAGTCCTCGGTATAGTTGAAAACGATTTGTTTCTGTAGTTTTTGACCCCACTGAAATACCTGGCTTTTGTAATCAGTTTCTGTATTGATCACCCTGTTAAGATCAATATAGTCTTTTAATATATGCTTTATAATAAACTTTCTGGTACGGGAATAACCCTTATCTATAAAAAGAGCTCCTAACAGGGCTTCAAGTGCGTCACCATAGATTTTCAAGGATGAATTATTATTGATTATATGGCTTATTATAAACTTATTAATATTCATTGTAAGGGCCAGTTTGTTAAGAGTAGCCCTGCTTGCAAGTCTTGATCTTAGCTTGGTCAATTCACCCTCTGTAGCATCAGGGTAATTTATAAAAAGGTATTCTGATAATACTGCATCAAGGATTGCATCGCCAAGGTATTCAAGCCGTTCATTATTAATACAACTGCCATCAGGCATTTCGAATGTTGCTGATCGATGGATAAATGCGGTTTCATAAATACCGGGTCTGCCAGGTTTGAACCCGAGTATTTTTTTTAATGCAGACAGGAATGCCTTTTTATCAAGTATACTTGTGCCCTTTTTAATGCTATGATTTAATGACACAACCGGTATTTATATTTTTTTGATTATCACAGAGGCATTATGGCCCCCGAAACCGAATGTATTGCTAATAGCAGTATTTATTTCCCTTTCCTGGGCTTTATTGGCAGTAAGATTGAGCTTCTGGTCAATATTTGGATCAGGAGTTGTTTGATTGATTGTTGGAGGTACAATACTGTGTTTCAAGGCAAGTATGGAAGTAATAGCTTCAACAGCACCGGCAGCTCCAAGTAGATGACCTGTCATCGATTTAGTGGCGCTGATATTCATTTTATATGCATGTTCTCCAAAAAGGTTAACAATAGCCCTTGTTTCAGATATATCACCCAGGGGTGTTGCAGTACCATGCGCATTAATGTAGTCAATATCTTCTTTCTTCAGGCCTGATTCTTCAAGGGCCTTCTTCATTACTTTAAATGCACCCACGCCATCAGGATGAGGCGCTGTAATATGGTAGGCATCTGCAGTCATTCCGGTACCACATATTTCACCATATATTTTAGCACCACGCGCCCTGGCATGATCGTAATCTTCAAGTATAAGGGAGCCGGCACCTTCACCCATTACAAAACCATCGCGGTTGAAGTCCATCGGCCTTGAAGCAGTTTTATACTCTTCATTATTTGTTGACATTGCCTGCATCGAGTTAAAACCACCAATGCCTGCTTCATTGATAGCAGCCTCTGAGCCACCGGTAATAAAGACTTTTGCTTTGCCCAGCTTAATGAGGTTATAAGCATCAATAATGGCATGGGTAGATGATGCACAGGCCGATACAGTACAATAATTAGGACCTTCAAAACCATATTTAATCGAAATATGACCGGCAGCAATGTCTGATATCATCTTCGGGATAAAGAAAGGACTGAAACGGGGGGTACCATCCCCCGTAACAAAATTTTTAATCTCTGTAAGAAATGTTCCTATTCCTCCAATGCCAGAAGCCCAGATTACACCAGCATGATCCTTGTCAATCTTCTCATTATCCAAGCCTGAATCTTTTATCGCTTCATCAGCGGAGATAATTGCAAATTGTGAGTAATAATCGAGCTTACGGGATTCTTTGCGATCGAAATAGTCAACAGGGTTGTAGCCTTTGACTTCACAGGCAAATCGTGTTTTGAACTTTTCAGTATCAAAACGTGTAATCCAATCTGAACCACCAGTCCCGGTTTTTAAACCGGTCCAGTATTCATCAATATTTTTACCGATCGGAGTTATGGCTCCTATACCAGTAACTACAACCCTTCTCATTTTTCGTGATTTCTCTTGTTATGCAATCTTATTTTGCATTTTCCTCGATGTACTTGATGGCTTCACCAACAGTGCTGATGTTTTCTGCCTGATCGTCAGGAATTCCCATGTTGAATTCCTTTTCAAATTCCATGATAAGCTCAACAGTGTCAAGAGAATCTGCACCCAAGTCATTAGTAAAACTAGCTTCAGTGGTTACTTCTGATTCGTCCACTCCCAGTTTGTCAACGATGATCTCTTTTACTTTTGCTGCAATATCAGACATAATCTCAAATTTTGGTTAATAATAATAATAAGTAAATTTAAAACCTTGCAAAGAAATATATTTGTACAATATTATTCAAACAATTTTATAATTATTTATTAAATATATGATATATATAATTGATATTCAAATGAATAAACATACATTTCTAACTTAATTAAGCAGTGCAGGAAATTTATATAAGCTATTGATAATGAAGAATATAGCTATTTTCGCCTCCGGTTCCGGGACAAATGCTCAGAAGCTGATGGAATATTTTTCGAACAGTAAAACTGCGAAAGTCAAAATAATTCTATCAAATAAAGCAGATGCATTTGTTTTAGAAAGGGCTACGAAGTTTTCAGTAACAACGATTGTTTTCGACCGGGATGATTTATACATAAAAGGGAAAGTGCTGAAAATATTGATTGATAATAATATTGAAATCATTGTCCTTGCCGGTTTCTTATGGCTGGTTCCGGTAGAGATACTCAGGCATTACCCTGACAGGATAGTAAATATTCACCCGGCACTTTTACCTGATTATGGTGGTAAAGGGATGTATGGCAGCAGGGTTCACAAGGCTGTTCTGGAAAATAAAGAAAAGGAATCGGGGATAAGTATACATTACGTTAATGAGAAGTATGACGAGGGAAGTATAATTTTCCAGGCCAGGTGTGAGGTAAAACCGGATGATACGCCTGAGTCGCTGGCGGGTAGGATACACAAAATGGAACACAAGTATTATCCGGTTATAGTAGAAAAGCTGATTATGGAAGCTCAGAATGATTCCAGGAGCTGAACCATTACATAACTTATTTTATTAAATTTTTCCATGTTTACCTCAGCCACGGGCTCAACTGGTGGCGCCTTAACCTTCAAGGGATCAACGGCATATCCGTTTTTATAGAATCTGAAATCAAGATGAGGACCTGTTGATAATCCTGAGCTTCCGACATAACCTATTATGTCACCCTGCTTTACATATTTACCAATGTTGATACCATTACCAAAACGACTGAGGTGCATATAGGCAGTTGTATAAACACTGTTATGTTTTATTTTTACTATCCTGCCCGATCCGTTCTGGTATTCTTTCATGATGATCCTTCCATCCCCAATAGCATGAACAGGTGTTCCCAGGGGAGTTGCATAATCAACTCCGTGATGAGGCCGTCGTATCCTTAGTATTGGGTGCATACGGCTATTGGAATACCTGCTGCTTATTCTTGAATATCGCAGGGGAGCTTTCAGGAATGCTTTGCGCAGGCTGTTTCCCTCAAGGTCATAATAGCTTTCTTCTCCTTTCTGCACAAGAGGGATAGCATAAAATCCCGTGCCAGAATGCTCAAAATAGGCTGCGAGGATATGGTAAATACCATTGGAAAGGGTGTCAATATATTCTTCTTCATAAATTACCTTAAAGCTGTCATTCTTCTGCAAACCAAAAAAATCGATCGTCCATGCGTATATTTCTGATAGCTCAACGGCAAGAATGGGATGAAGATCATTTTCGAGCATTGCATCCCATAATGATGTTTTTATAGTCCCACCGGAGTATTTTAATTCAAGCCTGGCAGTTCTTTCTATTTTCCTTACAACCGGTTTTTCCCTGAAATCGAGGATGTAATGATTAATAATATCATGCTCATAGATCATGTATTCAAGCCTGCCAATGCTATCCGGGCTTATATAGAGGGTATATTTATTGCCTGCTTTAATTTTCCTTACATCAAAAACATCGTTGGAATTATGTATCAGTTCGTCTATAATATCATAACCTATATTATAATCGTCGAGTATCTCAGAAAGGAACTGGTTACGTTTTACCCTGTCCTTTATTATTTTATAGCAGGTGGTATCTATTCCATAACTGTCAGTTGTTTTTTGTTCAGGTTTTTCAGGAAGAGGTTTCTGTATTTCAGGTACGGCAAGGTTTATATTACCTGAAGTATTTTTGCAGTTGTAAAGAATAACAGCCGATAGCGGGATAATTAAAATTATAAACTTTTTCATACAACAACGTTTATTATCCTTCCCTTTACAATAATGATCTTCCGGGGTTTGTTTCCTGCAAGCCACCTGGCTGATCTTTCATCATTTATTACTGCATTCTCTATTTCATCATTCTGCATATCAAGTGCTAATTCAAGTTTATATCTTAGTTTACCATTGAATGATACGGGGTACTCAAATATATCTTCCTTCAAAAACTCTTCATTTACCAGTGGCCATTCCTGGTATGCCAGGCTCTCTTTATTACCGTATAATTCCCATAGTTCCTCTGCCAGGTGGGGGGCAAAGGGGTGTAATATTTTTGCGAAACAGCCTGCGGTATCTCTGGTTATCTTTCCTTGCTTAACAGCCATATTGGTAAATATCATCATTGAGGATATAGCTGTATTGAACCTGAGGTTTTTAATATCTGTTTCTACTTTACGGATTGTTTTATGCAGGGCTTTAATTATTTCAGGATTTTCTGTTTCAGCAGTTATATTCGACAGATCACCGAATAATCTTGACACCCTGGCAAGGAAACCGAATATCCCTTTCACACCTTTTTCATCCCATGGTTTGGATGCATCCAGGGGTCCCATAAACATTTCATATAACCTCAGGGAGTCGGCGCCGTATCTCTCAATAATATCATCAGGGTTCACTACATTCTTCAAAGACTTTGACATTTTTGCCACTATCTGTATCAATTCCTCGCCTGTTTTACTATTGAAATACTTACCATCTTTTTCTTCCACCATGTCAACAGACACTTTTGCTCCTGTTCTGGTTTCATATGCAAAAGCCTGTATCATTCCCTGGTTAAAAAGCCTGAGATATGGTTCATCATATGATACATACCCCAGGTCATATAATACTTTATGCCAGAACCGGCTGTAAAGCAGGTGAAGCACAGCATGTTCTGCACCACCAATATACAGATCCACAGGCATCCAGTATTTTTCTTTTNNCCATTGTGGCATGGTATTGGTTTCTCTTCTTCCCTTCATGCCGTTTTTGCCTGTAACAGTCAGCCAGTCTTTAGCACTTGCCAGGGGTGATTCGCCGTTTTCAACTGGTTGATAATTTTCAAGAATGGGCAGTTCAAGGGGCAATTCTGATTCATCAATCAGGCTTATCGACCCATCTTCCCAGTGAATTACAGGAAATGGTTCACCCCAGTATCTCTGCCTGCTGTACAGCCAGTCGCGCAGTTTATAATTTACCATGGCTTTACCCAGCATCTTG
>DOZA01000328.1 GCA_003518245.1 Bacteroidales bacterium
AAGGGCTGAGAGAGTATTAATCCTATAGGGTTAAAAAATGACTTAAGCCTATATGAGCGAAGCGAATATAGGGCTTTTTCTTTGTTAGAGCCTCCCCTATGGATAAATTTGAGCGGAGCGAGAATTAATCCTGTATTAAAAAGCACGGATCTGGAACAGAGGAGCCTGAGCCTTGAGGCCTCGGGGCGACGGTGACGAGCTCGACGAAATACCGCGGCACGGATCTGGAGATCCGCGCCAGCGGGGCGTGTGGTAAAATAGGCGGCTGAGGGGGCCTATGTAATAAGTATAAGAAGGCTGACTGCAATGATGTGAAAGCCTGCCGCTGAGGTTATCCTCACCGGGCAGGTCAGGAACCCAGCATTCATCATACCTTGAGACTATAAAGCGGTGTATGGACGAAATAAATGATCCTGCAAAGCTAAAAGCACGAGGAAGAGCTACCCTGAGCTGGTGAGTAATGTAAATACTGTAGACCCTCTTGCTCCAAAAACCAAACCTGTTATCACTTATTATAAGACCAATACTATACCTGCGTAATATTCCTGCAAGCCTTAACCTGTCGGTAATAAAAGCAATAAAATGTACAGGAAGCTGAAAGAAAACATCAATAAAGAGGGGGAAGAAACCTGAATAATATATTGATGGAGACCATATATTAACAAGTTCAGTGTATGCTGACCTATCAAATGTTTTATTGTACTTATGTGGTGCAGCAATATATACTTTATATCCTCTTCTTACCAGTTCACCTGCTATTACCTGTACCCTTGTGGCATGTCCTTTTCCCCAGTTGAGCGGGCAGACCAGGATATTTTTTTTATCATTATTTTCCATGGAGAAGATATTGAAATGACTGATGCTTTTGCATCTGCAGGTGATTATCGATAACAAAAATAGTATATTTTGAAAGATTAAGGTGTCTATACCAAGGCTATGACTATTGTCATTTTATCAGGAAATCTGTGTTGTATATTTACATCGTAAAGAACCAAGCAGGAATTAATATAAATTGTCTTATGAAAAGATCAATAAGTCCGGATCCGTATACTTGGAAAAAGGAATATGAGTTACATAATGAACTTTACGATAAGCAAGCGAAGAAATTCCTTAATATTATTAACCAGATGAAGAAGATCATAACCGGCGGTGTGCAGGACACTGATATATCTGATATATTTTTCCAGCTTACTCATTATTATGAGCAGTATATGATAAGGGAAGAGATGGATATGAAAGAACTGGATTATAATGACCTGGAGAATCACAGGAAGTCACATAAGGATTTTATTGATCATATAATGGCTTTCAGGGAAGGTTATGGGAAGGGTGACAGGGATGTATATAATGATATGTATTTTTACCTCGAAAGCTGGTTTGATGAGCATATGATGGTTGATGACAGGAGGGCAGTGGACTATATCACAGGTTCAAGGAGTTAGCTCTAAACCAATCGGCAGGCCCGGCTGTCAGCGGTAAGTCTCATATTTGCAATATCGGCGTTTTCAATAAGCACCAGTCCCGGCACTTTTCCTTTTTCTATGCTACCATATTCATTGTCTATCTTAAGAGCCCGTGCCCCGTTAATAGTAGCCCAGCGCACCAGTTCAGGCATCGGCAGACCAGGGAAATTAAGGCTGATGATCTTCATTTCCTCAAGTATATTAAGGCTGCTGTTTGAAGCAAGGCTATCGGTACCCAGCACTATTTCTGCCCCCATATTGATAAGCCTGTTTACCGGGGGCAGGGTATTTTCAATGTACATGTTTGAGCCGGGACAGAGGCAGAAATAACAATTACCCCTGTTAAGGGCTGCCTCAATATCTTTTTCGGTTGCGAAAGTATTATGTACAAGTATCAGGTTACCGTTATCGGAAATATACTCTTTTATCCCTGTATTATGATCAGGTACACGGTCATAAAGCATTTCGGGGCTTATTCCCATGGCCCTGTATGATTTCATCAGATCACCTCCGGCATTTGCCAGCAGCCTGCTTTCCTGTTCCGATTCCAAAAAATGAAGACTCACAATTTTATTGTCTGAGGTAAGATCCTTTACCTTTCTTAGGAGTGTTGCCGACATGGAATAGAGAGAGTGGGGGACTATATATGATTCAATACCTGTATTATCTGCTTCTTTTTTCAGTTCCAGAACCTCCCTTATTCTTTTATCGGCTTTCAGGGGGTCAATGCCAAATACTTCCAGGAAGTTAATATATTTTACAGGGCTGGTGTTTTTGATACTGAAGGTTATGCTGTTATTGCAGATATCGCCACAGGCTGATATACCTGAGAGGTACATTCTTTTATCAGCCTCGGCAATTTTCTTTGTGTTGTCCGTGTTGTCAGGTGGTCTTTTTCCCCTTACATTTTTTATAAACTCACCAAGGCCGGTATTTTCATCTATCTTCTTATGCATACCGGACAGTTCAAGATGGCAATGGCAATTGACAAAGCCGGGAATAATTATACCGTTATGAAATTCAGTGTTTGATAATTCAGTGAGTGCCCCTCCCGTGTCAATAATCTCTGCAATCCGGCCATTGCTATCGGTTGTTATTATACCTCTTTTAAGTATCTGTCCGGTACCGGTAATACTATATTGTGCAGAGAATCTTCTCATCTGGGTGGCATTGCCTCATACTCTGAATCTTTCTTGAGAATGGAAATATTTGAAACCATTGCATGCTTCTCCCAGTGTCCCGACTGGTCGGTATGATTAAGTAATTTACCTTTTATATGGGTAACGCGGGGGTCTGTAAGTTCTTTTTTCATAGTAATGGTCACGGGCCTGTTGCTTTTTCCCAGTATCTTTTTTTCCCATGGTATTATTTTACCCTCTTCTGTTCCATCGTCATACCAGAACCATACCTGGCAGTGAGGGTCGCTACTCTGGTCATCCTGATAAAGGGTTATCCGTGCTTTAATAGTATATTCACCCGGCCCTTCAACAGGTATACTGAATTCGACCGGATCATTTACCCCCACATCGGGCAGGCTATAGCTTCTTTTTCCGTTCCACAGGTTCTTTTTGGTATTGGTTTTCTGCGACAGCCTCTGTATTACATCGGCTTCAATACCTGAGAGGTTCTCGATTACCCTGTCATATATTGCCGTGTACCTTTTCGGTTTATCGATAAAATAATACTTGATGCTATTATCCACTTGCTCTTTTGTGTATCCATGTTCACGTATTACATCAACATAATTTTCTGTGGAATCTTTCTCAGAGTAACTGCTTTTTATAGGTGGGTAATTAAGCAGGCCATCGACAAGATATATATCGATCAATATTGCGACCATTTCTTTCTCGGGTATTACTTCAGATTTGTGAATACCTGACCTGGTGGTTTTATTACAGGATTGTAATATTAGCAGTATAACAATTACCAGAAGGCTGATATTTCTAATTATTTTTTTCATTCTTCAGGTATTTCCTCGACATATAATGAGCAGGATACCAGGCTGCAAAATACCCAATAAGAAGCACTGTTGCAAGCACAGCCAGGAAATCGGTTATCCTCATATTTACCGGGTAGGCATCCAGTATAAGTGTTTCGCCCTGTAATTTTACCAACCCGTACTGCTGCTGCAGCCAGCATACAAGGAATCCGAGCAGCAGTCCGCTCACGGCACCTATAACCGATATCATCCATCCTTCGAATATGAATATTTTCTTAATAAGCTCATTTCCCGCTCCCAGGTTACGAAGTATGGTTATATCTCTTTCTTTTTCGATGATCAGCATTGTAAGTGATCCGATAATATTAAAGGAGGCAATAATAAGTATGAAAGTAAGGATAAAAAAAATAGCCAGTCGTTCTGATTTCATCACTTTATAGAAGATCTCCTGCTGCTGGTATTTATTCTTTATGGTATATCCTGGGCCAAACAGTTCCTCCACTGCCGGTTGTACATTTACGGCTTCGGTCCCTTCGGTGAATTTGATCTCAATAGATGATACTTCATCATTGTACATAAGTAATTCTCTCATAATATCTATTGGGACATAAATATACCGCGAGTCGTATTCCTGTTCTATTGAGAAAATACCTGAGGGGAAGATTACTGTTCTTACGAAAGCATTTTCAGTATTAGCCACCTTACCCAGGCGCTCAGGCACATATATTATCAGGGGTGTGATAAAATTAAGTCCTATACCCAGGTTATTGGCCACTCCCAGTCCAACCACTGCATGCGGACGGCCATTTTTTTCTTTCAGCTTAAATTCACCATCCCACATCACGCTATCGAGACCGGTTATCTCAGGGTAATTTTCACTCACCCCTTTTACGGTAGTAATATATTGTTTCTCGTCGTATCGCAACAATGAATTCTCTTCAAGCACAAGTGAATAGTCAGCTATGCCCTCTATTTCCTGAAGGGCTTTGAGACGGTCTTCACCCGGGTTGAATACTTTTCCTTTGCTGATCCTTACTTCAAGATCGGGGTCGAAGGTTGAAAAGAGTGAATTAACCATATCTTCCAGGCCGTTAAAGACTGAAAGAACAATTATCAGAACCATGGTACCCACTATCACTCCTGTTGCTGATATTCCCGAAATAACATTTATTGCATTACGCGATTTTTTCGCGAACAGGTATCTTTTTGCTATGTATAAGGATAATCTCAATGGTTTATTTTTTAGCAGTAACCAGGAGGCCTGTACCTTCTTTATGTTTAAAACGGACATCGAAATAATTAAGTATAAGAGCAAAGGGCATTACCAGGATATAATAAAAAGGGAGTACAAGGGCAAATATCATAGATGCATTAAGCATAAGCACCGGGTATTTCATCGATAATTTCCATGATATTTTACCTGGCCATCCATATGTATAAGCTGTACTTATATCAATGAAGCCTGCTGTCTGCAGCTTTTCATTGATATCTTCCACGCCATACCCATCCCTTACATGTTCATCAATAAATGAATGATCATCTTCATTGTGCACATCGGACCCTCCTTTATCGGATGGTGTTGATATTATCAGCCAGCCATCTTTCTGTAATGATGAGTAAAAGTTACTGAAAACCTGCCTGTCCTCCTCAATATGTTCCATTACATCAACAGACAGTACCAGGTTGTATTTATCTTCTTCTTTATACTCCGTCAGGTCAGCAACCCTGAATGTCAGCTTACCCCTGGCTTTTGTACCATTGACATATTTGTTACAGTCATTTACCTGCTCTTCTTTGACATCTATGCCCAGTATATTCCAGTTATTATTTATCTTCCATAATCGCCATGCATATTGCCCGAATCCTGATCCGGCGTCAAGAATATTCCCGGCGCCTCTATTTTCAACGGCGTACTGCCTGAGGGCTTTTTTAACATGCCAGGTGCGCAGAAGCAGTATGTCGAGCAGGGTATAGAATACTTTCCTGAGCCACACCGATCTGTTGACTATCCTGCCAATACGGCTTTTTACCGGATCATATCTCATTATGTAAGTATTAGTCTTTGTTAAGGAGAGAATCAATATTATCGATATAGTCAAGGCTATCGTCAAGATAGAATGCTATTTCGGGTATTATCCTCAGCTGGTTGCGTATCTTGATTGCCAGCTCATTACGTATCCTTGGGGTATGGTCAGTAATACTACCCAGGATATGATCGCTATTATCAGATGGGAATATACTCAGATATATTTTTGCCAGAGCCAGGTCAGGGCTCACCCTTACTGTTGTTACGGTTATCATTTTACCCCTTGCCAGTTCCGGTGTCTTCTGCCTTAATATCTCAGCCAGCTCTCTCTGTAATAATCTCGATACTTTCTTTTGCCGCGTTGATTCCATAAGCATGCTGATTTTTGCAAAGATAGTAAAAGCTAAAATGGCCCCGAATCTTATATTGGTTATTTATCAAAAATAAAGTAGGTTTGCGATGAAATATAAATATACGATATGGATACGGTAGTAAGCGGCATAAGGTCAACAGGCAACCTGCACCTGGGTAATTATTTCGGCATGGTACGTAATGCTGTAAAGATGCAATATGAGAATAAATGTTATTTCTTTATTGCGGATTATCACTCACTTACCACCCATCCCAATCCTGTCGACCTGCATATGAATATCAAGCAGGTGATGGCCGAATACCTTGCCTGTGGCATTGATCCGGATATAGCAACTCTTTTTATACAGAGTGATGTTCCGGAGGTATGCGAGTTATACCTGCTTCTTAATATGAATGCCTATATTGGTGAACTTGAGCGCACTACTTCATTCAAGGAAAAGGTAAGAAAGCAGCCTGAGAATGTAAATGCTGGCTTGTTAACCTATCCTGTTCTTATGGCAGCTGATATTATTATTCACAGGGCCAACAAGGTGCCTGTGGGTAAGGACCAGGAGCAGCACCTGGAGATGACCAGGAAATTTGCCCGTCGTTTCAATACCATGCATAAAGTGAATTATTTCCCTGAGCCTGAGGCCTATAATTTTGGTGAAGAGCTGATAAAAATACCCGGCCTTGATGGTAGCGGTAAGATGGGTAAGAGTGAGGGCAACGGTATCTTCCTTGTTGATGAGCCAAAGACCATAAGAAAAAAAGTTATGAGGGCTGTCACCGATACAGGGCCGGAGAAACAGGGACAGGAACCATCGGAGCCGGTAAAAAACCTTTTTACACTTATGGAAGTGATGTCTGATCCGGGAACAGTTGAATATTTCAGGGAAAAGCATGCATCATGTGAGATACGCTATGGTGATATGAAGAAGCAGCTTGCAGAGGATATGATCAATTTTACCACTCCCATACGGGAAAGGATAAATGAAATAATGTCAGATAATAACTATCTGTCAAAAGTGGTCAGGGAAGGAGCTGAGAAGGCTAGGGAGAGTGCAGGGAAGACGATGAGGGATGTTAGGGAGATTATTGGATATAGGAGCTTTTAGTGGGTTTATGAAGGTCAGATATAAGATTACAGATTCACGACTCTTTATCGTTTTTCATCCGGTGATTATGAGAAATAGCTTATTAAAAGTAAAAGCCAGGTCCACTGTGTGTCCCTGGCTGCCCTTTCTTTTCGAGGTATATATTGGAGATTGCCTGTATACAAAAAAAGAAGCAAATAGTGTGCCAAAACTCTATTTGCTTCTTTGAAAAATATTATCCCTATCTTCTGGTATTCTGTTTTATTTGAAAGAAAGGCGGTCGCAAACCCTAACAACCAGACTGTCGAATGGAAATGAAAATGGAAATGAAAATGAATCCATGTAGAATAAACCTAACTCTTTGTAAAGAACCATTAACCGCCTTTCGTCTTCTTTCCAAAAAGATAACCAGGTTACCCGGCATCTTTTTTATAGTTTTCAGGTTATTGTTTTTTGCTGATATAAAAGTATTTATATCTTACTTTCGGGGCAAGCAAATGCAGTGATGTTGCTCATAGCCAATGATAATTTGCATCATAGTAAAATGGTGATAAAGATCACTTTTCAGATATGGATATGGAAAATAATCCGGGCACTACTGTTTAGCTGCTACTGTTACTGAGTCTGGTTCAACAAAAATGTCCCGGTTGTTGCCTCCTGACCATTTTGTTACTTCGCGTTTATATACATCATACCTGTCACCTGCCCTCAGCAGGAAAAATTTTCCACCATTGGCAAGAGGTGATACGTTATTATCAGCTTCAGGCCACAGGTTATAATCATATATGGCAACGAAGCTTTTACCCACTACTTCAAACTCATCACCCGAAACGATTATAGCGGTATTTTCATCCAGTCCTATACCCAGCAGTTGAGGGTGTGCTTTTATTACCTCAACCAGGTCATGCTGCCGGTTGCGTACCAGCAGGTGCTGATCGATAGCCGAAGATGTTAGATA
>DOZA01000081.1 GCA_003518245.1 Bacteroidales bacterium
AGAATTATGATAAGGTACCTATTGACAATATTATGTCCGACCCTGCTCTCGCAATGCCAGGATATCAGCAGCTGTTTTGGGGAAATACAGGAGGATCACTGGGTGAGATTGCTGCTTTTGCTCTTATTATCGGACTTGCTTATTTGCTTATCAGGAAGATCATTACATGGCATATACCTGTAAGTATACTGCTTACTGTGACTGCATTTACAGGCATTCTGTGGCTTGCCAACCCTGAAGCAAATGCTGACCCCTTATATCATCTTATGACAGGTGGATTACTTCTGGGAGCCATTTTTATGGCTACCGATTACGTAACATCGCCCATGTCTAATAAAGGAATGATAATATACGGTATAGGAATTGGTATTATAACTGTTCTTATAAGGAGGTTCGGTGCATATCCTGAAGGTGTACAATTCGCTATCCTTATCATGAATGCATTCACACCCCTTATAAACACATATATTAAACCATCAAGGTTTGGAAAGGAGGTAAAATATGGTTAAGAAAGAATCCAGTTTAAAGAACATGCTTATTGCACTCTTCGTAATAACGCTATTTGCTTCAGCCTCGCTTGGAGGAATATATGAACTTACGAAAGAGCCCATAGCAGCAGCAAAACTTGAAAAAAAGAATAATGCAATCAGACAGGTTATTCCTGAGTTTGATAATAGCCCTACATCAGGGGTGTATAAGAAAGCCATTGATGGCGACACTCTTTATTTCTATCCCGGCATGCAAGGGGACAAACTGGTTGGAACTGCCGTTGAAACATTTACCAACCTGGGTTTCGCAGGTGAGATAAAGATAATGGTAGGGTTCCTTCCCGATGGTACAATAAACGATGTAGCAGTGCTTGAACATGGTGAGACACCAGGACTGGGAGATAAGATGGAGAAAAAAAAATCGGACTGGAGCATTCAGTTTCAGGGACAAAACCCAGCTTCGTTCCGTCTTCTGGTAAAGAAAGACGGAGGTGATGTTGATGCCATTACAGCTTCAACTATCAGTTCCAGAGCTTTTTGTGATGCCGTTTCACGGGCATATAAAAACTATATGAGCATAAAAGATAATAAGTAAAAAAAGCCAGCAAAAAATATGAACCAGTTAAAAAATTTCACCAAAGGCTTCATCAAGGAAAACCCTGTATTTGCACTATTCCTTGGTTTGTGTCCGACCCTGGGGGTTACTACCTCTGCAATTAACGGCATGGGTATGGGCCTGGCCACCACTTTTGTATTATTCATGTCAAACGTGGTGGTATCACTTATAAAGAATTTTATTCCTGACAAAGTCAGGATACCATCTTTTATCGTAATTATTGCGTCTTTTGTTACAATAGTTGAGCTTACCATGCAGGCCTATGTACCTTCATTATTCGAAGCACTGGGCCTTTTCATTCCACTTATTGTAGTAAACTGCGTAGTTCTGGGACGCGCTGAAGCTTTTGCATCAAAGAACAACCTTCTATCCTCTGCTATTGACGGACTGGGAATGGGCCTGGGATTCACCTTTGCCCTTACCACACTGGGTGCGATAAGGGAAATACTGGGTTCAGGTTCAATATTCGGGGTCAAATTCATTGCTGGCGACGGTATGTTGATATTTGTTCTTTCTCCTGGAGCATTCATAGCCCTGGGTTACCTTATTGTGATTGTTAATAAACTAAGAAAGAAGGGGGCATAAAAATGGAATATATAATAATCATCATATCAGCCATATTCGTAAATAATATTGTTCTCAACAAATTCCTTGGTATATGTCCTTTTATTGGTGTTTCAGGAAAGATAGAGACCGCCATAGGTATGTCAGGAGCCGTACTGTTTGTAATGACTATAGCCACACTTGTAACCTATCTTTTACAGAATTACATACTGGATCCTTTTGGTATAAGCTTTATGCAGACTATTACCTTTATCATTGTAATAGCTTCTCTGGTACAGCTTGTTGAAATAATACTTAAGAAAGTCAGTCCTTCCCTGTACCAGGCCCTGGGTATTTTCCTGCCGCTTATCACTACCAATTGTGCTGTTCTTGGTGTTGCAATAATGGCCGGTCAGCAGAATCTTAACCTTATGGGAAGCATAGTTTTTGCAATTGCGAATTCAATAGGTTTTGGCCTGGCATTAATTATATTCGCAGGAATACGCGAGCACCTTGAGCTTGCAAATGTTCCTGCCCCGATGAAAGGTGTGCCAATAGCCTTTGTAGTAGCAGGTTTACTGGCAATGGCCTTTATGGGTTTTGCAGGAATAGTATAGATTACTATTTCCTATTATTTAAAAGCTTTTTCAAGTAATCCGTCACCATTTACGCTCAGACGTTTAAAGTATTCAGGTACTTGCTTGCCTGTTAGTTTATCGACATATAGCTTGGCAAGGTACTGGCTAAGCATGAAGCCCTGACCGCGTAGTCCTATGAACAGGCCATTATCAGGATCGATGAACATCCTTGGTTCAACATAATAGCCAGCCCATATTGCCTGGAAGCCAACTGATGAGAGACAGGGTAGCCAGTCAACGAACACTTCTGTGACAATTTCGAGAAAATCCTGTGAGTTTATTTTCAGGTTCTTCCCTGCCTCCATTGGTTCAACTGCCGGTGATGCACATCCTATTATCTGACCTGTCTCAGCCAGTTGTTGTCCATATACTGCAACAAAACCTTTGTAGTTCCTCCTGTCTATCAGCATTGGAAGAGAAACGCCGTTAACACCAAGCATTGCCAACCGTCGTGTAATGAATGCCTGGTGTTTCACTGGGTAAACACCGGCCAGCACACCCTGTTTCCGTGCAAATTCAGCTCCTTCTGACCCCAATGCATTTATAAACAGCTCGGTCTGATATTCAAGGTATTCATTTTCATGATTCCTTACAATAATATGATATACAGGTCCTTCCCTGTATACATCAATCAGTTTGCAATCTTCAAGAACCTGTCCTCCCTTTTCAATACCTATCTTTCTTATAAGATCGATAACCCTGCCGGGGGTAGCCTGCCAGCAATTCTCAGTGATAAGTGCAGCCTGGTATTTATTCAAGTCTGGGTTAAAGTTTGGAGATATTTCCCTTCTAAAATCACCGGTTTTTATCATCTTTGCATCAGACCAGGCAATTGATGCCTCAAGATCTTTATAAATATTTTCATCATGAGCAAAGGTGACATACTTTATAGGGTGAAAATCAATATTTTGTATTTTCTGTAAATCTTTAAATATCTGTAAATTGTTTCTTGCAATTTCAGATAGCTCCGGTAAACTGAAGTTTGGTCTTCCACCAGCTATATTACGCCATGATGCACCACGTCCGTAATTGATCATCACAGGTTTCAATCCTGCTTCAGCTAAGTACCTGAACAAAGCGCTCCCTCCTATTCCACCACCCGCAATAAATGATTCTACCTTTACATGCTTCCTTTCCTGTCCATTAATATTGGTAATGACTTTTTCATGCTCCTTACGTGGCATCAGTTCTCCCAACCCTACCTGATTGGAAAGAGGCCCCCTGGGGGTTGCATCACCAACAAGTGACACACCATATTTCGGTAATACAGTTTTTAAGCGCTTGATGCATCTTATTCCCCTGCATGCACCCATACCCAGGCGCGTGGTATGCTTTATTTCATCAGTAGAAATAAACTTACGATTACCAATTACCTCAAGTATATCATTAAGTTTAACATCATCACAATGACATATATATTGCTCACCTTCAAATTTATCATCGCTATACTTGAATACTATTTCTTCAGGGTAATCAGCCTTAATGATAAAACCACGAACATCAGTCAGCTCTTCACCATGCACATCAATTGATCTGACCCTGGCCACATTGGTTTTATTTTCCTTCCTCATAATTTTTTCTATGACCCCTTCTCCCAGTTTTTGACCATTATTATTGACCAGGTATACTTCCATATTTTCACTTACCTCATATTCAACCGGCAAGAACAACCAGTCCTTCTTGAGGTTATAACCGAATATTGCAAGTCCGGGACACTGGTAAACACACTTCATACAGCCTATACACTTATCAAAATCTATTTGTGGTACTGTACTTGTTGATGATTTACTTATAGCACCATGAGGGCATGCAAAGGCACATGGGTTACAG
>DOZA01000141.1:0-2652 GCA_003518245.1 Bacteroidales bacterium
CCCTCTTATGAAATTGCTTATAACCATAATTACTACAGGGAACTGTATGAATCATACGGTTTCAGAACATATTATAAACAGGAGGGTTTTCACCTGGATGTGAAGAAAGAGTTGCCTAAACGCTTCCTGAAAATAGCAGAATGGATAGCAAATAAACCGGAGTATACTTTTTATCACTTCACATGGAAGGAATCAGATCGCTGGGTAAACGATTTTGCTGCTGTTTATAATGAAGCATGGGCCTCGTTCAAAACGGATTTCAAACCCATGGAACCAGCCTATATAAAAAAGACCCTCAAGAAAGCTAAAGCCATTATAGATCCTGAATTCATATGGCTCGCTTACTATAAAAAAAAACGGTTGCAATATACCTGCCGTGGCCTGATGTAAATATGATTCTGAAACATCTTAATGGCAAACTAAACCTGCCGGCAATGGCGAAATTTATCTATCTAAAAAAGAAAAAAACAATAACCCGTGCACGAGGTGTGCTCATGGGTGTCATACCACCGTTCCAGGGAAGGGGTGTTGAATCAGGGATAATACTGAAGGTGGCAGAGGTGATAAGGAGAAAACCACATTATGAAGAAATAGAATTCTCCTGGGTGGCAGATTTTAATCCAAAGATGAGAAAGATATTTATATCCGTAGGAGCTGTACCTGCCAAGCACTATATAACATACAGGTACTTATTTGACAGGAATGCAAAATTTGAACGATACCCGATACCTAATGACTGAGAGACTGAGAGACTGAGAGACTGAGAGATAGTAATATGAAAACCGGATCAAAAAATTTCCCCTCCTTTTTAGAAGACGGGCACCTGACCGCTTAAAAGCATATAGCATATGAATTACGACATAATAATAATAGGCGGAGGCCTCGGAGGTCTTACAGCAGGTGCAAAACTGTCGAAAGAAGGTAAGAAAGTCTTGCTAATTGAACAGCACGACAGACCGGGAGGCTGTGCTACAACATTTTATAGGCACGATTTTATGATGGAAGCGGGACTACACGAAATGGACGGCCTGCATCCGGCAGATCTTAAAACTAAAATTTTTAACGACCTGGGCCTGTTCGAAAAGGTAGAATTCCTGCCGGTACCGGAGTTTTACCGGTTCTACAATGTCAGACAGGATATAGTTATTCCACACGACCCGGCTGAAGCCAGGAGAATACTTGAGGAAAAATTCCCTGATGAGAAGCAGGGGATAGGTAAATATTTTGAAAATGTTCTGAATGCAAGACGAATAATCGCTGCATCAAGAGGTAAAAATGATAGAAGCATTGGTGAATTCCTTGATGAGATTATTGGTAACGAGGACCTGAAACTTGTTTTACTGGGAAACCTGGGCTATTTCCACGATGACCCTTATACACTTTCCTATTATTATTACCTGAATGCCCAGGGCAGCTATTTTAAAGGTCGCGCAAACTTCATAAAGGGAGGATCCCAGAAACTTTCAAATGCTCTTATGAAGATCATACAGGAAAACAGGGGCGAAGTAAGGCTCAGGCATATCGTAAAAGAGATAATATATGATAACAGCAGGCCTTCAGGAATTTATTATAGTCCTACAGGCCATGATGATGAGCAGTTAACAGATTTTGCAGATGAAATAATAGTGAATTCTTCTCTTCCGGTTCTTGCTTCAGAGCTTTTACCCGGGGAGGCCGGGAAGAAACTTTCAGAAGCCATAAAGAACAATAAACCCGGTGCATCTCTTCTTACGGTATACTATGGTTTCAAACCGGAACTAAAGACTGTGGGTAATAGGTATTACTCCACGTTTATATTTGATGAATCAATAACAAAACAATCCGATATTAAAAATAATAATCACTCTGGTTTTGATACACGCAGTTTTACATTCGTTGACTATAGCCAGGTTGATTCAGCTCTCGCTCCTCAAGGAATGGGTGTTGGAGCTGCCTGCTGTATTGATTATCCAGAGGACTGGGATTCACTGGGAAGGAATGAATACATGGAAAAAAAGAGGGAAGTTGCAAAACAAATAACATCAAGGCTCAATAACCTGTTACCTGGTTTCACCGAAGCCGTTGAACATATCGAAGTTGCTACTGCTCTTACAGTCAGACGCTATACTCTTAATACTAAAGGAGCCGTATACGGCTTTGCGCAAAATCCTGGCAAGTCCAATGATTACCTGACCGTTTTACCGGATAATATGCATATAGCTTCCGCATGGGGCAAATTCGGAGGGGGCTTTTCAGGAGCTATTTACTCCGGATACATGACAGCAATGGATATTCTGCGTAAAAGGGGATAAAGACAAAAGATAAAAGTAAAAAGATAAAAGTAAAAAATCGACTTTGGCTCATTAGTTATCTTTAATGTCTTGCTTTTTGCACTTTTGATTCTCTCATTTTTCTTAATGAGATTCTGACTTTATTTGTGAAGTCTGCTCTTGAATAACCTGCCTGAGCCTCCTCATAATTTGCACCACTAGATCCTGCACTCTTGGCCTGTTGATATCTTATAATTCTAGACTCTGGGATATCAGCCATTGTCATTGAGAAGACAATAATATCACTTGCGAATTTGAATAATCTCTCAGCTAATTCATTTGCGAAATCTTCTTTTTTATTCCACATTTTAAAAATCGTTTTACAGCATTATACAATCCTTTT
>DOZA01000141.1:2684-6363 GCA_003518245.1 Bacteroidales bacterium
CTTTTGTCTTTTATCTTTTGTCTTATTTAATAAGGCCTAACTTCCTCGCTCTTTCTTCCCAGTTTTTCCTTGCCAGTACCTGCATATCCTCAACATTATCCAGCTCATCCACGATCTCAAGGCCTATGAGTGTTTCAAATACATCTTCCATTGTAACAACGCCGCTGACCTGGCCATATTCATCTACCACCATTGCTATATGTACTTTCAGGCCAATAAGTTTATAGAAAAGCTTAATAATAGGCATCTCTTCATTAACTATTTTTATCGGCCTGGATATTGATTTGAGCGGCTCCTCTCCCTTATCGTTTATTATACTCTCCATAATCTCATCCTTAAGAACAAAACCGGTAAAATTATTTAGGTCTCCTTTATAAATAGGGATCCTGCTAAAAGGTATGTCCTCATGGCTTTCATAGAAATCCTTGAATGAAGAACCTTCATCTGCAGCAACCACAACAACCTGGGGAGTCATTATACTTTTAATTTTAATATGCCTGAACTTCATAAGGTTTTGTAAAAGCTGCGACTCCTCATCATCAATAATACCTTCTTCAATTACACTGTCAGTTATTGCCCTGAATTCTGTCTGGCTGATAATTGAAGTATGTTCGGCATCCTTACGTAATGTTTTTGTTATGAAATTTGTGAGTATTATAAACGGGTATAAAGGAGAATATATCAATATCCTCAGGGATATTACAGTGAACCTGCCAAGGCTTTTCCAGTAAGTGGCACCAAGTGTTTTCGGTATTATTTCCGAGGCTATCAGGATAATAAGGGTAAGAGCTATGGATGTAATAGTAAGATATTCCTCACCCCATAATTTCTGGGCCTGCGATCCCACACCGGCAGCACCTATGGTGTGGGCAAAAGTGTTCAGGGTCAGTATGGCTGAAAGAGGCAAATCGATATTCCTCTTGTAATGATACATGATATTGGCATACTTCTTACCCTGCTTCTTCTTCATGTTAATATACACCGGTGTTGTACTCAGCAGTGATGCCTCCAGTATTGAACACAGGAAAGAGAAAAGTAATGCGATTGCAAGATATGTAAAGAGAAGACCCATTTCAGGATAAAGATAAAAGATAAAAGTAAAAAGATAAAAGTAAAAAGTAAAAAGTAAAAAGTAAAAAGTCGTAGCGAAGCGGAGACCCCGGCTGAACGTATCGAAGATCCAGACTGTCTAACGAAGTATTTGCCTTGATATTCGCTGAATCGACTGCCTGGGTATGACCCGATACCAGTCCGCTAACCACACACATCCCCAATGCCCGGATAAGCATATTCAAAGATCGCATCAGGTAATAATTTACGTTGTATGACTAATAGTAGAATGGCATGGTAACAGCTCTACTATATCATAATCAATAAAATATAAAAGATACATGCGCATACTCACATGTTCTATCAACTATCGGTCAGAGATGATATTTTCCAGATAACCGATCAGCATCAACCGAAAAAACGCAGTTGGATCTATAAATTTCTGTCCTTCCCTGTTGTAATAAGGCCTGGCTATATCATGGACAAATTGTAAATCAAACAACTGCTTCAACCGATGATAATAATTAGTATCCGCAATCCTTTAACTTCACATTTATTATCAACTTATGAGTTGTGCAACGGGCACATGGTATATACGCCATAAGGGGAGCACAGTAAATTTGAACGGTAGTTTTTCAAGCAAATTTTTCTGCAATTTTTACACGAAAATACCTTGTAGTCACACACGGTGCATATAACTAACCGTTAGCTTGTGTTGCATTAGTAGAAAAATTGAGTGAAAAGAAAAATATTTTTTAAAATAAAAAACTTTAGAATAAAGAAATTAAATATGAAACGGAAATACATTTATTTATTACTGATAATTATATTTTTAATTGGTTGCACTGATAAAAATAATTCTATTGAATATAAACCAATAGGTTTTTTCTCATCCAAATATACGCTTAAAACAGGTGCTCCACGACAAGGAATTTTAAAACCTGAAACCAAAGGTCTAAACTATTTCTTTAATAATATAAGGTAATATACTATGATAGGACTTAAAAATAACTTCATTTTCGCTCCTATTAAAACAGGATACAGCGACAAAACAGGTGTTATTACTGAAAAACATCTTATTTTTTATGAAGCAAGAAGTAAATTTATTGGTGCTGTCACACCTGAACCCTTGTATATTGCCAGGGGTTTAAGAGAATTACCAACTCAAATTGGCATTGACTGTGATGATAAAATTGAAGGATTGAAAAAGTTAACAGATGCAATTCATCAATTTGATACAAAAGTTATTGCTCATTTGAACCATCCCGGAAGAATGGCTAATCCTGGAATTCCGGAAAATTATTTTTTGTCATCAACTGACAAAGCATGTGAAATGGGAGGTGCAATCCCAAAACAAATGGACAAAGATGATATTCAACAGGCAATAAGTTTATTTTCAAAAGCTACAATACGCGCAGAAAAAGCGGGTTTATACATTATTGAACTTCAATTTGGACACGGTTATCTCGTAGCTCAATTTCTTTCTCCGAAAGTTAACAACAGAACAGATGGATATGGCGGAAGTTTTGAAAATAGAATAAAATTATCATTACAAATTTTAGATGCAGTAAAATCCGCAACTGATTTGCCGATTATTGTAAGAATTAGTGGTGATGAAATGATACCTGACGGGATTAAGTTAGAGGAAATGATTAAGTTCTCTAAAATTTTAAAAGAAAAATCCGTTGAAGCTGTCCATGTTTCTGCAGGGACTGTTTGCAACATTCCTCCCTGGTATTTCCAACACATGTTTGTGCCAAAAGGAAAAACATGGGAATTTGCAAGAAAAATCAAGCAAGAAGCAAATATTCCAACTATTTATGTGGGACAAATAAATTCTGAAGACGATGTAAAAAATCTTACAGATAATTTCAAAGCCGATTATATTGCAATTGGAAGAGCACTTATTGCCGACCCCGATTTTGTTGGGAAATGATTGCGAAATTACTTTCATTAAAAATGATGAAAGAAAAAGGAACTGTTTTTAGCGACCACACTCATATTAAAAAAGTTGCAGGAAAAATCGTTTATGCAGAAAGAGATGGGAAAGATATTCAATTTAATGATATTGATATGATTGTTGTTTCAACTGGTATGAAAAGCTTTAATCCATTAGAAAATGAATTGAAAAATAATATTTCGGTTCATGTTATTGGCGACGCAAAAAAAACAGGTAACGCACAAGATGCTATTAAAAATGCTTATGAAACATCAAAAAAATTATAATACATTTTTGAACAATGCAGATAAAAAAATTGCCGTAATATTAATAATATCAAGACTTGTAGCTCATTTAAACTTAATCGTAAATTGAAATATTGGTGCTTCGAAATCGGCAACTTTTCATAGTGTGCCGAGAAGCAGAACATCGGAGATTTAAGGTTCTGCATGCTGTAATTAAGATGGTGGCATCCATTTGTACGGATGACCCACCGGCATTGCCTTACAGGAGGAGGTATCAAACCACCTAAAGGTGCTGTGGTAAAGAGTCATGGTGCTGAGCGTTTAGGAAAAGGCAGGTCATGAACTTATCAGGTAAGAATATAGAAGCTGAACGTAAGTGAACCCTTGATGAGGAGTCGAGAAGTTGCCACCTCCAGTCAAAAGCCACGGAGTATGAAACGGGGTT
>DOZA01000120.1 GCA_003518245.1 Bacteroidales bacterium
CAAACAAACAGAGCCTCATGTTGTTAACCTGAAAGACGATTACAGTTACCTGCAGGAACTATCAATGGCAAATAAGAGAGCCGGTGTATACCAGGACTGGGTGAAAGAGAAAATGGAAATGACGTATATAAGAATAAGCGATAAATTCAAAACATGTAAATTCAGGAACAAGGGATGGCTCAAATAAAAGTGATAAGATCTTTCTGGCTTATCGCTCTTTTTATTCTACCATTTAGCTTAATAAAGGCACAGGAAACTGAAAGCGGGGGTAAAAAGAAAATAGAAATTTTACATGCTGATATAATGTCGAATCGTGGCGAAATGAGGCAATTGCTGGGCGATGTAAGATTCAAACATAAGGAAACATATATGATCTGCGACAGTGCACATTTTTACCCCCGCAGAAACCTTGTTAAAGCATATAGTAAAGTTCATATCTATAAGGGTGATACACTGCACCTCTATGGGGAATACCTCCTTTATAATTCTGAGGACGAGTATGCCTATGTGACTGATTCAGTCATACTTATTGATAACCAGACAACACTGTACACCGATTATATTGAATATGATATGGTTGAAGAAACAGCTACATATACCTCTGGTGGTAAAATTATCAATGAGGATAATGTTCTGACCAGCATGATAGGAATATACCATACCGAATCAGAGATATTTAATTTCAAAGACAGTGTTATTCTGGTAAATCCTGATTATAAAATGTATTCGGATACCCTGGAATATAATACAACTAATGAGATAGCCTATTTCCTGGGTCCGTCTGAAGTGATAGGCGACAGCCTTTATGTAAGGTGTAAAAGAGGATGGTATGATACAAAAAATGAAGTAAGCCTTTTACTGGATGATGCTTTCATTGATAATGAGACCCAGATAGTAACCGGGGACTCATTATATTATGAAAGTGATAATGGTTTTGGCACAGCATATTACAATGTAACTATAACGGATAAGGAGCAGGACATTATAGTCAAAGGAAACGAATCATGGTATTATCGTGATCCTGAACGATTCATGATTACCGACAGTGCACAATTCATACAGGTTAATGATGATGATTACCTGTACCTGCATGCAGATACCTTAAGGTCAGTCACCGTAACTGATACTGCCATGAGTTACCGACTGGTAAGAGCTTTTTACGGTTGCAGGGTATATAGTGAAGATTTGCAGGCTAAATGTGATTCTCTTGCCTATTCATTCAGAGATTCTGTTATCCATATGTATTATGAACCTGTCCTGTGGTCTGAATCCTACCAGTTGTTTGCTGATTCTATGGCTTTACTTACAAAGAACAGGGAGATGCATAAAATGGAGTTATACAATAATTCTTTTGTAATTGAGGAAGTGGATTCAACCCGCTATAATCAACTCAAAGGCAAAAACCTGTTCGGATATTTCAAAGACAATAAGCTATATAAGATAGAAATCAGGGGTAACGCGGAAAAAATATATTTTGCTATTGAAGAGAATGAGCTTGTAGGTGTTGATCATTCTACCTGTGTCAACATGGATATTTATATAACAGACGGTAAAATCAGCGAAATATATATGATTGACAATCCTGAGGGCACGCTTGACCCTCCATTATACCATATGCCTTCACTACGACGTCTCGAAAATTTCAACTGGTATAATGCTATAAGACCTAAAAACAGATTTGATATATTCAGGGGAAATTCTAATACTCATCTTCATTGAAGAAGAAGTCATCCTTGCTGGGATAATCAGGCCAGATATCGTAGATACTTTCATAAATATCCCCTTCATCCTCGATTTCCTGCAGGTTCTCGATTACTTCAAGCGGGGCACCCGATCTTATTGCATAGTCAATAAGCTCATCCTTGGTTGCAGGCCAGGGAGCATCCTCAAGTTTTGAAGCTAATTCCAATGTCCAGTACATTCTATTATCTAATTGTATTGAATTTAGGGTCTGCAAATAAATAGTAAAATATTTAATAAAACAACAGTAAAAACCGTTTTTTTTTAAGGGATCCATTTACTTTGCTCTATTCCTGATTCATAAGCTGTTTTACGGGCAAGCACAAAAAGATAATCGGATAATCTGTTAAGGTACCTAACAACCATTATATCATGCTCTTTTTTATCTTGTAATGATATAACCTGTCTTTCAGCCCTCCTGCAGACAGTTCTGCAAATTTGTGTAAATGAAACAGCTTCAGTTCCACCCGGAAGAATAAAAGAATTTAATTGAGGTAATTGTTTCTCCATTTTATCTATTTCATCTTCAAGCATTCTGATATCTTCATCATCAGGGGTTACCATCTTTGATAGATCAGCATCGGGACCTGCTGAAAGAATAGCCGCACTGTGCATGAGTTTATCCTGAATGGAATACAAGATTATTGATCTTTCAGAATTGACAGGGAGACTCCTTAAAAGACCTACCCATGAAACAATTTCATCGATGGTTCCGTAAGCTTCTATCCTTTCGTTATTTTTGGGTACACGCTGTCCGCCAGCCAATGATGTAGTACCATCATCGCCTGTCCTTGTATATATTTTCATTATCAGTTCATAATTTCAACACTGGCAATCTGTCCATCTATCAGTCTTATTATCCTGTTAGCATTCCTGGCTATAGCTTCTTCGTGTGTAACCAGTATTACAGTATTACCTTCATTATGTATAATCTCGAGCAGCTTCATAATATCAACAGACGTTTTACTGTCGAGGTTACCTGTAGGCTCATCGGCTAATATAATGGAAGGATTATTTACCATGGCCCTTGCTATCGCAACCCTCTGACGCTGACCCCCTGATAATTCATTTGGTTTATGTTTGATCCTGTCAGACAGGCCTACTGAATCAAGAATCTTTCTGGCTATCTCATCCCTCTCCGCTTTAGGATAGCCAGCGTATATCAATGGAAGCATAACATTTTCATGTGCTGTATACCTGGGCAATAAATTGAAAGTCTGGAATACAAAACCTATTTCCTTATTCCTTATCTCGGCAAGCTGGTTATCTTCCATCTTGCTGACATCAGTACCATTAAGTATATAATTACCTTTCGTAAGTGTATCCAGACAGCCCAGTATGTTCATCAGCGTTGATTTGCCTGAACCTGATGGCCCCATTATAGCAACATATTCATTCTTTTCAATAGACATAGTAACAGAGCGAAGGGCTCTTACCACAACTGTGCCTACCTGATAATTCTTCACAACATTTTTAATCTCTATTACTGTATTCATATATCAAAAAATAAAATTAACCGAAAATAGTCTTAAATTCTCAATAAATATAAATTTGACCCCTTAAATAATGTTAATATCTGATTTGAAAATCCTGTTTTACAATCCCTCCCCTGAAAAACACAAATCCCATCTGAAAAATATCTATACTAACTGACACCTCTGGATCCCTTTTTATTTCATTCCATGCCATATTCATACCTGATGAATAATTAATATCATCAAAAATAATAACAGAATCAGGCGCAATTAGTCCTTTACATGTATAAAAATATCTTATTACAGGTTCTTTCCTGTGATTGCCGTCAATAAAAACCATGGATGGATTGAAACCGGTTTTCCGGATATATTGTAATTGTTCA
>DOZA01000174.1 GCA_003518245.1 Bacteroidales bacterium
CTGAGGGGCGGGACTGGGAAAAAGAGACTAAAGCAAGGAAGTGGCTGTACCAGACTCCTGAAGATATACTCATCAAGGCTTCTAACGGAGCAAGTGACTTTGGCAATAAGTTTGGTCAGCCGCTGGTTTGCGGATCATTACTGACCTTTGAGCATAATGAAAAAAACAGGAAGCTGGGATATGACAAAGTGATAATGCTGGCAGGGGGTATCGGTTTTGGTAAACTCGAAGACAGCGAGAAGGATATTCCTGAAAAAGGAGACCTTATTGTGATGCTCGGTGGTGATATTTACCGTATAGGCATGGGTGGAGGAGCGGTATCCAGTGTTGATACGGGTCAGTATGATAGTGTTATTGAGCTTAATGCAGTGCAGAGAGCTAACCCGGAAATGCAAAAACGAGTATATAATGCACTGCGTGCAATGGGCGAATCAGGCAAGAACATGATAGTTACACTCCATGACCATGGTGCAGGAGGACACCTGAACTGCCTCTCTGAACTGGTTGAGGCAACAGGAGGGAAAATAGATATCGGTAAATTACCTGTCGGAGACCCTACCCTATCAGCAAAGGAAATAATTGGTAACGAGTCACAGGAAAGAATGGGCCTGGTTATAAGCAGAAAGGATGTTGATGAGTTAATACGTATAGCTGAAAGGGAAAGAGCTCCTGTGTATATTATTGGTGAAGTTACCGGTGACCAACAATTCACCTTCGTAAACTCCGGCACCGGAGAAAAGCCAATAGATCTGCAACTGGCCTCTTTCTTTGGTAATCCACCCCAGACAATAATGAGTGACAGCAGCATAAAACCCTCTTACGATAAGATAGAATATAATAAAAAAGATCTGCATTATTATGTCGATCAGCTTATGCAGATCGAAGAGGTGGCATGCAAAGACTGGTTGACCAGTAAAGTAGATCGCTCTGTTACCGGGAGAATAGCCAA
This sequence comes from Bacteroidales bacterium, assembly GCA_003518245.1. GTDB lineage: Bacteria > Bacteroidota > Bacteroidia > Bacteroidales > VadinHA17 > UBA9300. The sequence goes on from DOZA01000174.1 coordinate 950, forward strand.
ACAGCAATGTGCGGGCGTATTGCAGCTGCCTCTTAATAACCTGGGAGCAATAGCGCTGGACTACAGGGGTATTAAAGGGATAGCAACATCAATAGGGCATGCTCCTGTTGCAGCACTCATTAACCCGGCAGATGGATCTGTCCTGTCAATTGCAGAAGCTATCACAAATATCATCTGGGCCCCCATGGAAAATGGCATATCAGATATATCCCTCTCGGCCAACTGGATGTGGCCCTGTAAAAACCCCGGTGAAGATGCCAGACTTTATGAAGCAGTGAAAGCTGCAAGTGATTTTTCAATTAGCCTGGGCATTAATATACCTACAGGTAAAGACAGCCTCTCAATGACCCGGAAATATAAAGACGAAACTGTATTTTCACCGGGTACAGTAATAATATCAGCCTCAGCTGAAGTGACTGATGTACGCAGGATTATCGAACCTGTTATGGTAGCCGACTCTGATACAAGTATTTTATACATTGATATGAGCAGGGACTCATATAGCCTGGGTGGCAGTAGTTTTGCACAGATACGGAACAAGATAGGTACCGAGACACCTGTTGTTAAGGATCCTGAATACTTTGCCAGGGTATTCAATACTGTTCAGCAGCTAATACGGAACGAAAAAATTATTGCCGGCCATGATATATCTTCAGGTGGCATGATCACCACTCTATTGGAGATGTGTTTTGCAGGTAATGAAGGAGGATTGAGCATCAACCTGGATGCAATTACCGAAGATGATATTATTAAGCTTCTTTTCAGTGAGAACCCGGGAGTAATTATACAGGTTGAGAATGAAGATGAGGTTGCTGAAATATTACTTGAGAATGATGTTTCATTCTATTCAATTGGTAAGCCAGTAGCCCGGAGGTCTGTATTCATCTCAAAGAGTGGTAATGAGTACATCTTTAATATTGACGACATAAGAAATACATGGTTCAGAACTTCATACCTTTTCGATCGTAAGCAATGCGGCAGGGAGCTTGCAATGGAGAAATACGAAAATTATCATAAACATGGTCTTGAATTTGAACATAAGGGCTTTGCCGGCAATCTTAAGAACCTGGGTATATCTCACGGTAAGCGCAGGCCAACAGGTGTAAAAGCAGCTATTATCAGGGAAAAAGGTGTTAATGGTGACAGGGAAATGGCCTATGCCCTTTATCTGGCAGGGTTTGATGTTAAGGATGTTCATATGACTGACCTGATCAATGGCAGGGAAAATCTTGAAGATGTAAACCTTATTGTCTTTGTAGGAGGTTTCTCAAACTCCGATGTCCTTGGTTCAGCTAAAGGCTGGGCAGGAGCTTTCAGATATAATGAAAAAGCAAGGATATCACTCGAAGATTTCTACAAGAGGGATGATACTCTCAGCCTCGGAGTATGTAATGGCTGTCAGCTTATGATGGAACTGGACCTGATATACCCGGAACATGAAGTAAAACCAGCATTATTGCAAAATGCTTCAGGTAAATTTGAGTCAGCATTTCTTACTGTTGATATAAATGAGAATAACTCTGTTATGCTTAAGGGTATGGAAGGAATGAAACTGGGAATATGGGTAGCACATGGTGAAGGACAGTTTGATCTGCCGTATGATGAAACAGCCTATGCTATACCAATCAAATATAATCACAGCACATATCCTGCCAATCCAAACGGTTCAGAATATGATGCAGCAGCATTATGCTCACCTGATGGCAGGCACCTGGCCATGATGCCTCATCTTGAAAGAGCATTTATGCCCTGGCAATGCGCTACTTATCCTGAAGAAAGAAGAAAAGATGATGTAACACCATGGATACAGGCATTTATTAATGCCAGGAAATGGATTGAGAAATAACTATTCAGTCATTGGCTTCAGAATCAGACTACGCATCTGAGTATGCATAGTACCTGCCAGTGATCCATTATCCCGTATATCCCTTACATTGGCACTAACAACCTGAACATTATAATTACCAGGCTTGTCTACATAAACAGATCCCAGCTTTGAATCAGCTCTGAAATATATCTCACCCGTATCAGGTGCGTTTAGTACTATTTCATTTCCGACAGGATTAGCACTAATCTTTTTGTCTCCGAAGTTAACTATTACAGGTGAATCATATTTGAGATCCATGGTATCTTTGGTAAAACTGCTTATCCAGAGTTCATACCTTCCCCTGTTCTTAATAATTAATGACCATTCAGCTGTATTCATTTCAGGGTTGAGGCTATCCTGTAAAAGATAAGCCTCTTTCAGGTTAAGGATAATGGAACCATCTTCCTGCTCTGTTATATTTGATATAGTCTGATCACTTATTGCTTCTTTGCTTCTGTCTCCACAACCGCTTCCAGTTATTACAAAGAAAATTATAAAAAAGTAAAATCTTATTCTCCTCATATTCCTAATTACTAATTTGTTCCTTTTTATTACACAAAAATCATACCCAAGCGCAAAGATATATCGAAAAAATATATATCCAATAACCGAGGTTATAATAATCACATTTATATATCTCTAACTTATATTTAGTACTCTTTATTGTATATAATAGAACCTTTTTTCTAATTTTGATAAAACCAAAATCCCCACTCCATGAAAAAGATAGAATTAAACGCCCAACTATCAATCTTAGCTTATTCTGCCCGACGAAGCTACGCAGTAGCTATAGTGGGAGCCGTAGCCTTGGCCTTCCTATTATCTTCCTGTTCAAATAAGAAAGTCATAACATTTGACTCTCTTTTATCCGGGATAACTGACAGGTATGCCATAACAAAATACCCGGATCCCCAATATAAACTGAAACAATTCAGCAGCTATGACCGCAGGTCAGTGAACCCCACTGAGGAAGGGTGGTTTGCTAATGCAGACTATACTCAGTTTATACGTGAAGAGGAAAATAAGGGGCGAAGAGAATTTGTAATGTTCGACCACGAAGGTCCGGGAGCAATAGTAAGATGGTGGATGACTTTTGCCGGTAGCGGAAGTCATGATGGAACAGTCAGGGTATACCTTGATAATAATGAAAAACCTTTAATTGAAGATAATATACTTAAGGTTCTCAGCGGACAGCTCCTGGCGGGGGAACCATTGAGTTCATCTGTATCACCTGAGTCAGATTATTACAGGAGAGGACATAATCTATATTTACCTATTCCATATTCAAAACACTGTAAGATAACTTATGAATGTGATTCAATAATTATAAATGAAAACAGTCGTAAGCCAAGTGTTTATTATAATATTTGTTACAGGGATTATGCTGAAAATACCAGGGTTGAAACGTTGACCATGGAAATACTGGCTGAAAACGAAAAACTTATTAATGAAGTAAACCAGGCTATTGCCAGCCGGTCTGATTCCCAGGGTGAGCCAGCAATACTCTCAGGGGAGATATTGCCAGGACAGTCTATTAATTATTCTTCCGGTAAGGGGAAACAGGCAATATCAAGGCTCAATATGAGCATTGAATCGGATAATATCAGCCAGGCTCTTCGATCTACCGTTCTGGAAATTACCTTTGATGATTATACAACAGTCTGGGTTCCGGCAGGGGACTTCTTCGGAACTGGTTTTGTTTTAAATACCTCTGAAACATGGTATAGCTCCGTAAATGATGATGGGGTGTTGCAATCAAACTGGATAATGCCCTTCAGGGAATCAGTTGATATTAGGCTGCATAACTATGGTGAAATGACAGTAAGTGCCATTATGGAGATATTCTTTGAACCATATAACTGGAACAGATACAGCATGTACTTCGGAGCCTCATGGCACGAATATCACAATATTAAAACTGCAGGCTCTGAACATGTTGGAGGAACAGGTCAGCATTTCGATATAAACTATATTGATATAGAAGGCAAAGGGGTATATGCCGGGGATGCCGTTACCGTATATAATACAGCCAATGCATGGTGGGGTGAGGGTGATGAAAAAATATTTGTAGATAATGAGCCCTTCCCTTCTTCTATAGGCACAGGCACAGAAGACTATTATGGCTATGCCTGGTGCCGCCCCGAAGTATTCAGCCATCCTTTTATAGCACAACCAACAGGAAAAGGAAATTTCAATCCCGGGATGACAGTAAATATGCGGTACAGGGTGCTTGATGCAATACCCTTTGAAGAAAAGATCAACTCTAATATTGAACTGTGGCACTGGGCCCCCACGGTAATTAACTATGCCATGACAACTTATTACTATATAATACCGGGTGCAACAATCAATATAAGTCCGGATAAAGATGCCGTATCAAAACCGGTACCATTGAAAAGAGCTGATATAATAAAACCTGTTATGGATGAAAAAGGCATTATTGAAGGGGAGTTTCTGGAGGTAATGGCTGCTGAAAGTGGCTCAGCTGAAACACAGTATATTACCAGCTGGGAATGGAGCAATAAGGGACAACTATGGTGGAGGAACGGGAAAACAGGAGATAAGTTGCTTACTCGTTTTATTATTCCTGCCACAGGCATGTATGACATAATAGCAAGATTATCACAGGCACGTGATTATGGTATTATCGGCTTTGAAGTTAATGCAAACCCGGCAGGCAAAACATTCAACGGGTATACCGATGGAGAGAAAGTCGTTGAGATACCCCTCGGAAAACATATGCTTCTAGAAGGTGAAAATATCCTTACTGTAATATTAAAAGGCAGCGACGAAAGGGCAAAACAGGGTAATATGGCCGGGATAGACTGCCTGACATTTATAAAGTTGTAAGAAAGGGAGCAGTTTTCAGTCTTCAGTCTTTACCGTCCGTCATAGCTTAAGCAAAGGCGGAAGTCTGCTTAATGCTTCTCAAATACCTAAGACTGCCGGCTACCAACTCATTCATAACTGATAAAGTGCTGCCACACCACCATACCTCATTGCTCTCAGGAATAATTTAATAAAAAATAGCACCTGGGTAAGGATGAATAACAGGAAAAGCCCACCGCTGGAATCAGGAGCATACCCGGATAATATTTTTATAACCAGCAGGGCATACAAGCCCTGGGCTATAACCATTAACAGCATATAAAAGTACGAACTAAAGAATGAGGTAAAAGTACCTTTAAAACCATAACCAAGAGCTTTAAAAACCTTCTTATAATCATTGGCGGCAAGCCACACCCTTGAATAGTCAGCAATAAGCAGGAAAATGGGTAATATGAACAGAGCAACAATCCTCAATACAAATAATAGTCTAAATATGTCTCCTTCTGAACCTGATGAGCTAGCTCTCTGGATAATCAAAGGTAATCCAATTACGAGAAACATTGATACAAGAATCATTATCAGCACCAGCAATTTTATAACTATATATGACAGAAAATATCTGGCAGATGATCTGAAAAAATCGCTTGGTTTATATGCCCATTTATTTTCGAGTAATGAGTCAAATAAACCGCCATTCAGGAATGTATAAAAGAAAAAGAATACTATTAGTACTATTATTATGCCACCTGAGATAGCTGCCATCAAAGGACTGAAAGCTTCTCCAATATCCATAAAGTAAGTCAGGTCAAAGCCATCATTCAACAAACTTACTGAAGATGTGTTACCCAGCGCATTATTCATAAATGATTTTAGTGGGAATGCAAAAACTGCAAGCATCGAAAATGTAAGCAGCCAGATAATAAAAAGCGCTTTAAGAGAACGAAATGCTCTGACTGCACCCGATGTAAATGCTTTTATAAATTTCATACTGCCTGTGTTTATAATGAGATAATATGTGTGAAGAACTGCATAAAAGTTGCCAGCTTCCTGATCACCCTTTTGTGGGGTACCTTATCTGGCTTAATAGTATATGAATTATTAATATAATTTACATCCATAGGAATCTTATACTCAGGGTCAATTTCAGCCTGGATAATCCTGCTCGGCCGTGAGTACTCGTAATTTATATACCTTCCCTTACCGTGCCAGTATTCACTTACTTTGCTTCCATCTTCAAAATGTATGAGTATCTCAACAGGCAATTGAACTTCGCCTATCCTTTCAACCTTCACAATGGAAGTAAAAAGTGAATCTCTGGCAATATCATCTTTTCTGAGCACCATGCCGGCAGTATCAGTTTTTACCATCCCTCTGAATGACCTTTCCTTATAGTTCGATATCCCGGCAAGTTTATAGTCACATATCCCTGTTCCGTAAAGAGTCTGGTCAAAAAACCAGTGCATGCTTTCACCGAATTTATCACCGTGCCTTTTTTTCACAACACGGTTTGTTATCTCTATAAAATCCTTTGCCGCAGGATGTTTAAAAGCCCATTCTTTGTAATAAACTTTAAAAATTTCGTCAATAACTTCCTCCCCTATTATTCCCTGCAGTGTCAGTAGCCATGTTGCCGCTTTCTGGTAAGAAAGCATACCATATGAGCTATGTGGATAATCCCAGGAGGCAGGGCTATTATCTGAAACGCTCCTGTTTGCAGCATGCACATAACCTATTCGCTGCATCTCCTTATCCGAAAGATGAAAATGCTTATGGTTTATAATACCTTTACCGGGTCCGTAATAATGATCCATTATCCTTGATTCCCAGTATGAATTTATACCTTCATCCATCCATGGTTCTTCAAACTCGTTGGTTGCAAGCATACCCATGAAGTAAGAATGCCCGAATTCATGCACTGTTACCATATCAGGAATAAGTATATATTCCGGTATTTTGGTAGCGCTGGCTGATGTAAATAATGTTGTATATTCCATTCCCCCCGAGCCACCACCTTTAGCCGGTGGGTCCACAAAGGTGAGATGAGGCCAGGGGAAAGGGCCAACATGTTCGTTTAGATACTCAAGTGCATTCTTAACTGCATTTAACTGCCTTTCTACCTGGTCTTCCCTGTCGGGTGGCGACAGGAACCTTATTTTAACATGCTCCCACTGGTCCTCATATTCCCTGTACCCGGTCCATGCAGTCCATGCAAAATCAACAATATCCTCAGCCCTGTAATTGATTATCTTATACCCCTCATCATTTACTTCTTCACTTATAAGCTGACCTCCGCTACCCACTATATATTCTTCCGGAACCTTGATCTTTACCCTGTAAACACTATGATTGGCATAGAATTCCGAGTTTGTATGAAACTGGTGACAGTTCCATCCGTCATTTTCCCTGCCCCGCATACCGGCAGTTTCATATACGCCAAATTTAGGGAACCATTGTGCAACAAAGAAAAAATCATCATTAAAGCCTGTCCTTCTTATGCTTGATGGTAATTTGGAAGTAAAATCTATATAGAAAAATACAGTATCACCGGGTGAAGCCGGCTCAGGAAGCATAATTTGTAGTACAGTCATATCATTCGGATTCCCATCATCAGGTTGAATAAAACTCATATACTGCTTCAGATCAATACCCTTACGGTTAATAATACTATTGATCTCTATCCATCCGTAATCTATTTCCTTGCTCCCGGGAGATCCGTTATTCTCACTGTAGAATGTGCTTTTGTTACTTCTGAATGCATTAAGGTACATATGCATCTGAACATCCCTGACCCTGTTGTCAGAATTATTTATCCAGTAGACTTCCATCGAACCCGATACAGTTTTGGCTTCGGTGTCAAGTTCAACATCCATTTTGTATCCTGTAAGCCTCTCACTCATGGGTTCATAAAAAATCACCTGTGCTTTTACAAACAAGAAGCAGGTGAATAACAGAAATAGAAGTATGATTCTTTTCATATTCTTGAATTTTTATCTGTCTGCCAGATTAATCTATTGACAAATAAAGGTACTGAAAATACTTAGTGAATAAAAATGACAGGTACTTATTTCCCTTCCTTTTCCCTGGTTGCATAAAGAGGTATCCCACCCTGTGAATATACGGCCTTACCTGATATTTTATCATCCTCACTGAATGTCATGACAATATAAACATCCTCCCCGTCAAGGTAAAGACTGAAGCTCAGTTTTTCATTTTCATACTTAACCTTCTCAAGTTCAAACTTATAATCCATACCGGTGAAGGAAAGTGTAGCACTTAATTCCCCCGCTTCCCTGCTTATTTCTATTAAACCCTGCTCATAACCATATGGTGCACCCGGTGCAGAAAACTTCCACTTACCAACCGGATTTTTCACAGTTGCGGATAAAACGTTAATACTTAGAAAACCAAGAATAAGTGTGAAAAGAATAAAAGTCTTTTTGTTCATAGCAATTTTTTTCATGTTAAAGAAAATATTAAAATAATCCACTAAGATAATCACTCCTCTTAAAATAATCGCCTGAAATTTTAATTAATAGTATGATAGGAAACCAGGAATAGTCATTCATTACCTCCATCAAATACACCATAGACTACATGCGTATAGTCCTGTATATATGACTGTTATATTAAAACATGATAAATATCACTGTTAAAAATTTAACAAAAGTACGTATTAATATATTTATATATATAAAAGCATGATAATTTTGCAACCTCAAAAAATAAATGTAAAGAACTTAAATATGAAAACATTATTGATTCTTGGTGCCGGAACAGGAGGCACTATAATGGCTAACAAGATGCGCAAGGAGATGGACAGGGAAGAATGGAAAATATCGGTTATTGATCAGCATAAGATGCATTATTATCAACCGGGTTTTCTGTTTATACCTTTCGGGCACTATAAAAAGGAGGATGTTGTCAAACCAAAACAGAATTTTATGCCCCCGGGGATAAATATAATTTACCAGGGTATTGAAAAAATTAAAGCTGAACAGAGCAAAGTGCTTCTTAAGAATGGAAAACTGATACCTTATGATATACTTATTATTGCCACTGGCACAAGGATAAATCCTGAAGAGACTCCCGGGTTAAAAGGAGATCTGTGGCATAAGAATATATTTGATTTTTACACAATAGAGGGATCTCTTGCCCTTGCGAATTTCTTCAAGACATGGGAAGGAGGCGAGCTGGTAATAAATATAGCTGATAACCCGATCAAGTGTCCTGTAGCACCCCTTGAGTTTGCTTTTTATGCCGATGCATTTTTTACTGAAAGAGGTATGCGTGATAAGGTTAACATAAGCTATGTAACACCCTTATCCGGGGCTTTTACAAAACCACGGGCTTCAAAACTTCTGGGTGGGCTCCTTGAGGAAAAAAATATCAAACTGGTTACAGATTACTTCCTTGGCGAGGTTGACAATGAAAAACAAACCATAACTGATTTCGGTGGGAAGGAAATGAGATTTGACTGCCTGGTCTCCATACCACTTCACAGTGGGGATGAAGTTATTGAGAGAAGCGGCCTGGGGGATGATTTTGGATTTGTGCAAGCTGATAAACACACTCTTCAGTCAAAGGCACACGAGAATATATTTGTAATAGGAGATGCTGGAAACTTCCCCACTTCTAAAGCAGGGTCTGTTGTTCACTTCATGGCAGAAATACTTGAGGAAAACCTAATGTGTTATATTGAGAACCGTCCTTTTACCGGATCATATGACGGGCATTCAAACTGCTTCATTGAAACAGGTCATGGTATGGGTGCATTAATTGATTTCAATTATGAGACCGAACCATTACCCGGTTTCTTTCCGCTGCCTGGGATCGGTCCTCTTGGATTACTCAAGCAAAGCAGGCTAAACCATTACGGCAAGCTTTTATTCAGATGGATATACTGGCATATATTACTACGCGGTAAGGAAATGCCTATAGATACAGAAATGACAATGGCAGGTAAAAAGATTGATTAATCAGGTTTTATGAAAACAGAAAATAATATACAATCACAGATCGACCAGATAAACCATAAACTGGATCTTATACTGGAAGAAGCTTCTATGCAAAAACAGAACAGGGATACCGTGGTGGACCTTGTTGATGATCTTGCAATAGTAGGTAAAGATGCATTTAAAGGGATGGCCGACAGTCTTGATAATGCAGGCATCGAAGTTGACGGGGACCAGATAAATCATCTGATCCTGAACTTCATCAGGAATATTAATAATATGAATATGTTGTTTCAGACACTTGAGAACGTAACAGATCTCATGAAAGATGCATCCCCCATCATAAAACAGATTGGTATTGATGCAACAGGCAAATTCAATGAACTCGACAGTAAGGGATATTTCGAAGTACTGAACCAGATATCAATAGCCCTCGATACTGTTATGTCAAGATACTCCAGGCAGGATATAGAAAATCTCTCAGGCAATATTATCACGGTAATAGATA
>DOZA01000231.1 GCA_003518245.1 Bacteroidales bacterium
AGATGGGCTACCCCGGTTATTTTCTCATTGTACAGGATTTTCTCAGGGCAGCAAGGCAGATGGGCGTTTCGGTAGGTCCGGGACGTGGGTCGGCAGCAGGTTCAGCAGTAGCATATTCGCTGAGGATAACGGATATAGATCCTATAAAATATAAACTCTTGTTTGAGCGATTCCTTAATCCCGACCGTATATCAATGCCTGATATAGATATTGATTTTGATGAGGATGGCAGGGACCAGGTACTAAAATATGTTGTTGACAAATATGGTCACGAAAGGGTAGCCCATATAATAACATTTGGCACGATGGCGGCCAAAATGGCTATACGTGATGTCGCCAGGGTGCAGAATCTGCAGCTCTCAGATGCTGACAGGCTGGCAAAACTTATACCCGAAAGGCCCGGTGTAACTTTTAAGTCAGCTTATGATGAAGTACCTGAGTTGAGGAAAGAGAGGACGTCCAGCAATGAGCTTATTGCCAGTACATTACAATATGCTGAAGCCCTGGAAGGATCAGTGCGTCAGACAGGTATTCATGCCTGCGGGATAATAATAGGCCGTGATCCCCTTAATGAATATATACCTCTTAGTATTGCTAAAGACACAGATCTGTACGTAACCCAGTACGACGGTAGCCATGTTGAATCAGTGGGGCTGCTGAAGATGGATTTCCTTGGCCTGAAAACACTTTCGATTATAAGAGACGCTGTTTCAAATATTAAAGCCTCAAAAGGAATAAACCTGAATATATCAGAGATACCACTTGATGATGTCAAAACACTGGAACTGTATTCCAATGGTGAAACTACTGCATTATTCCAGTTTGAATCGGAAGGGATGAAAAAACACCTGAGGGAACTTAAACCAAACCGCTTTGAAGATCTCATAGCCATGAATGCCCTTTACCGCCCGGGTCCAATGGAATACATACCAAAATTCATAAGACGTAAACATGGCCTTGAAAAAATAGACTACCTGCTGCCTGAGATGGAGAAACATCTGAAAGATACATACGGAATCACCGTATACCAGGAACAGGTTATGCTGCTATCGCAAGAACTGGCAGGTTTTTCAAAGGGCCAGGCCGACTCGTTGAGGAAAGCAATGGGGAAAAAGAAAAAAGAACTTATGGACCCTCTTAAGGTTAAGTTCTTTGAAGGATGCCTTGCAAGAGGATATAAAGAAAAAAATATTCAAAAAATATGGACTGACTGGGAAGCATTTGCACAGTATGCATTCAATAAGTCCCACTCTACCTGCTATGCTTACGTCTCTTACCAGACAGCATACCTTAAAGCCCATTACCCTGCCGAATTCATGGCTGCAGTACTCAGCCGTAATATTAACGACATTAAGAAGCTGACTATCTTTATGGACGAGGCCAGGCGAATGGGCATAGAAGTGCTCGGACCAGATATAAATGAGAGTAATGTCAATTTCATGGTCAACAAAGAGGGGAATATCAGGTTTGGTATTGGTGCAATAAAAGGTGTGGGCACTAATGCGGTGATTGACCTTATAAAGGAGAGAGAAGAGAATGGCCTGTTTTCATCAGTCTATGATTTTATCGAACGAGCTAACCTGAATGCACTCAACAAGAAAAGTATAGAGGCTATGGCCCTGGCCGGTGCCTTTGACTGCTTCAGTGAACTTAACAGGGCTCAGTATTTTGCTGAAGACACTAAAGGACAGGTATTTATAGAAAGCCTTGTAAGGTATGGCAATATGCTGAAAAACGAAGCAAGTACATCACAACAATCATTGTTTGGTGATGATGCTGGTTTCGAGGTGGTTAAGCCTGTTCCACCGGATGCTCCCGAATGGCCGAAACTGGAAAAACTGACCAAAGAAAAGGAGGTGGTAGGTATTTTTCTCTCAGCTCATCCCCTTGATGATTACAAGCTTGAAATGAAAACCTTCTGTAACGTGCAGATCAGTGACCTTAATAATCTGAAAGAATTAAACAATAAAGATGTTATTATAGCCGGTATGGTTACTGAAGCCAGGAGCGGAACCAGCAAAAACGGAAAACCTTTCGGCTCATTTACCCTGCAGGACTATACTGATTCACACAGATTCATGCTCTTTGATAAAGACTATATTAATAACAGTAAATACTGCAACCTGGGATATTTACTGCTTGTCAAGGGCAAGGTACAGAAAAGATTGTTCAGGGAAGATGAACTGGAAGTAAGAATACAGAATATCCATCTTCTGACCAGTGTAAAAGATGAATTGATAAAATCATTCACCATTATTATACCCCTGGATAAATTGAATGATGAACTGGTCAGTAACCTGAAAAAGATGGCTGTTGAAAATAAGGGTAACACAGAACTTAAATTTATGATTGCAGAACCTCTGGAAAAAATAAGCATATCCCTTTTCTCAAGGTCTTTAAAAATAAATCTTAGTAATGATATTATTGATTATATTGAATCAATACCCGGTCTAGAATTTAAAGTAAATTAATTATATTTGCGATCTCAAAAAAGATTATACAAAATAAAATACGATGGCTATACATGTAAATGATTCAAACTTCGATGAAGTAGTGCTTCAATCTGATAAACCCGTAATGGTTGATTTCTGGGCAGAATGGTGTGGACCATGCAGGATGATTGCCTCTTTTGTTGAAGAAATATTAAAAGAATATGAAGACAGGGCACTGGTTGTCAAATGTGATGTTGATGACAGTCCTGCCATCGCTGCAAGATTTGGTATACGTAATATACCTACGGTATTATTTTTTAAAGGTGGTGAGGTGGCAGATAAGCAGGTTGGTGCTGTTCCCAAAGCAAATTTTGTCAGTAAGATAGAAGCTCTTTTAGACTAACAAAAAGATTAATGATACGTGCCGTTCAATTAAGAACGGTTTTTTTATTTCCAGACCAATGAATATCTGCATCTTCGCTGCTTCGAGCAGTAAAATTGATAAGGTTTACCTTGATGCCGCTTCCCGCCTGGGTGAAATAATTGCATCCGAAGGGCACAATATAGTTTACGGAGGTGGGGATATTGGTTTAATGGGTGCCCTGGCCGATGCAGCACTAAAAAAAGGATCAAAAATAACAGGAGTCATTCCTTCTTTTATGCACGAAAACGGATGGGAACATAATGGTATTGACGATATTATCATTACCGAAGATATGGGATCAAGAAAGAAAAAAATGTTTGAGATGTCTGATGCTATTATCGCCCTTCCGGGTGGCATAGGAACCATTGAGGAGCTCACAGAGGCTATCGCCCTTAAGCAACTGGATCTTTTCAGGGGTGCACTGGTTATACTCAATACAGAAGAATTCTATTCCCCTTTTATCAGATTCCTGGAAGACATTATAGATAAAGGCTTTATGCGTAATGTGCATAAGAGAATATGGACGGTGGCAGATAACCCGGCAAAAGCTATGGAAGCAATAAGAAAATACAGGGACTGGCACGACGATCCTGTAAGCATTGCACGAATATAGATCACGGAACTTTTGTGCCTATAACCAGAATATCATCGATCTGATTTTGCTCTCCCATCCATTCATCAAGTGTTTTAAGTAATCCCTCCTTCTGTTGTGTCATAGACAGTGGTGAAACCTTTAACAGTTCTTTTTTCAGGTTTACTACCTTGAATTTCTTGCCTTCAGGGCCTCCAAACTGGTCGGAATAACCATCTGAGAATACATACAGGTTATCGCCTGACTGAATATCCACCTTTACATTTTTGAATTTCTTTTCCCGCGCGGTAGCCATACCTATCGGGAAACGGTCGCCTTTTATTGTTATTATCTCACTATCCCTTACTATTACCAGAGGGTTATAGGCCCCGGCAAACTCCAGCTTTGTGTGCTTCTTATCATAAGCCAAAAGTGCCATATCCATACCATCACTTATTACTTCGTCGCCACGCTGAATTAATGACCTTGATACTTCCACATTAAGCTGGTCAAGTATAGCAGCAGGTCGTGTTATGCCATATTCCCTTACAATCTTGGTAAGTGAATTATATCCTATTATTGACATAAAAGCACCGGGAACACCATGACCGGTACAATCAACAGCGGCAATAAACTGTATATCACCGTTATCATGCATCCAGTAGAAATCACCACTTACTATATCCTTGGGCAGGAAAAGTACAAAAGTATCATCAAAGCTATCTTCTGGTGGCAGCATAGCCATCTGTATCCTCTCCGCATACCTGATACTGGCAGTTATATCCCTGTTCTTCTCCTCTATTACCATACTCTTCTGAACAACTTCGGCTGTTCTTACTTCCACTTTCTCCTCCAGAATTTTCTTTTCACGTACCAGGTTTCTTTCTCTGATTTTTATATAGGCCACAACGGCAAAAGCAAGCACTATTACAACGGAAATTATAAACCATGGGCTCTCATAAAATGGAGGCCTGATTACAAAATCAAAGGTAACAGGTTCTTTATTCCATACACCGTCACTGTTCTGTGCCTTAACCTTGAAAGTATACCTTCCCGGTGAAAGAGATGAAAATATAGCTGTCGTCTGATCTGTTTCCGGTCTCCAACCGGGATCAGCACCCTCAAGCATTACCTGGTATCTCACTGCATCCGGATTAGTCAGGCAAACACTGTAATAATCAAAGGTTAAATTCTTTTCCGTGTATTTTAGTCTCATCCCGGAAGACATAGCCCTTGTTTCAAAATTGACCCTCATCCCCTTTATATGTGTTAGGGGATCTGTGTCGGGAGGAGGGATCTCACCAGGGACCAGTCTTGTGGCTCCATTTGCTGTACCAAACCACAATTGTCCATTACTGTCAAGGAAAGAGGCATTCTGCATGGTTTCAATACCTACAAAACCATTTGCCTCAGTATAAGTATTTATTGTTTTCTCTTCAATATCATACCTGTTCAGGCCTCTGTTGGTACCAATATAAAGTGCTACCTTCCCATCAGGTTCCAACAGTTTTATATTATTGGAGAGCAGGCCATCATTTTCAGTAAGATGGATAGCTATGGTGTCATCCTTTAGAGCTATAACCCCATGCTGAGTGCCTAACCAGATTGTACCGTCATCCGTCTGGGTGATGCTGGTAGGGGGCAGGTCATAGTCAAGGTTTACTATCTTAAAGGTATCTAAAGCTGGCTCATATTTAGTCAGCCCTACAGCTTGCTCAGATCCTATCCATATACATCCTTCCTTATCAACGAAAAGCGATTTTATATCTCTTCCTGCAAGTCCATTACTCTGTGTATACCTGTTTCCGCTATTCTCTGCTATATTCCAGACTGCAACACCGTCAGATGTACCTATCCAGAGATTATTTTCATGATCCACAGTCATTGCAGTAACCATCAGAAGGCTGGGAAGAATATCATTCAGTTTATAATTGTAAACGAAATCATTTTTATTATAATCATACCTGTACACACCCCTGTCATTTGTGCCTATCCATAGATTGTGGTCCTTATCATTAACTATATATCTTATATGGTTAGCTATATTATGAGTGCCATCGTGATAAGACCAGGGCAGACCAATCTCAGGATCGTACAGTATAATACCTTCATTTGTACCAAACCAGTACCTGTTGTATTTATCTTCAGTAATAGCCCAGACATTTTTATTATTCCTGAAAATATTTTCAGAGATATAATTTACGAAATGACTACCTTTATATACATGTATACCGCTGGTGTGACTCGCTATAATAATATTCCCTTCCCTGTCCTCCATAATGCTCTGTATTTGCAATGAAGGCAAACCGTTCCTGTCATTATAAGTGATCATCTCGCCATTATCGAAAACGGTTATGCCCCCGCCAAAGGTACCTACCCATATTTTCCCACTGCTATCCTCTGTTATACAACTGATCCAGTTATCAGCAAGTCCATCCCTTGCATCATACACTATAAGCTCTTCATTACCGGGAGGGAAATAATACAGTCCCCCGTGATATGTTCCAAACCATTTCCCTCCTTTACTGTCTTCAAGCATGGCTATGGTATTGAAATAAGTAGTCAGCCCTTCAGGTCGGTATGGTTCAAAATTATCAGCATCGGCATTATACTTTTTTATCCCAAGGTCAGCTATGCAGTAAAGTATATTCCCTGCATCAATATAAAGTCCTGAGACCTGGTCGCTTAATCCCTGGGCTCCCCTGTATTGTGTTACTTTAAGCATATCTGCCCCCGGTTCTGGTATGTCTGCAGCCAGAGCCCCATTATATGCTGTGGTAATCCATAGTTTATTATTATGCTCTGTTATTCCAGTAATGTCTCCGGTTATTTCGAATGTATCTATTGATACCTGCCTGAAGGATTTATTTTCATAACAGCTCAGGCCACCGTTTAAATGCCCCATCCATATTCGTCCTGTTTGATCCTCGTAAATAGCTATAACACCCCCTGTTGCCAGCCCGTCATCACTTGAAAAATTTTCAAAGACCGATCCGTTCCATCGTGTGACACCGCTCTCGGTTGCAAGCCAGAGGTAATCATTTTTATCCTGGATTATGTCATATACTTTTGATGAACTCAGCCCTTCTGACACACCATAGCTATCAAAATAATATGTCTGTGACAAAGAATTAAGTGTTATAGATAAAAAAACAATGATCACCAGGTTCAGCCTGATGATCATTTTATACAGATTAGGTATCTTCTTATCCATAAAGCGCTATTTTGCTATAAAGAAGAATGTACCATTTTCGTCTTCAAGTCCTGTTATTCTTCCGAATCTAGGTGTCTGCCTGTCTTCATTTTTAACTGCTACTGATACGCTGGCTACTATTTCTTCAATAGAGATACATGCTTTATCACAGCCTTCGAGCGTATTAGCAAAAGTCCTGGTAAACTGTGAATCATCGGATGCCAGTTCACGGTCTGCTGATGAAAAAACCTGGGATGATTTAAGTTGGGTAGCTTCCCAGTCATTACAGCTCCTTATTGGAGGAAGCGTCCTCATTGCAGTATAGAAGCTGGGACCTGACTCACAAGCATCAGTAACCACAAGTGTATGCGTAAGCACATCTGTATATGGTTCCATTGCTGCCCTGAGTGTTCCTATATTAAAATATGTGAACTCATCATCTCTCCGTGCATCTACAGGTATCCAGTATCCTACATCATTAACAAACTTACCATGACCGGCATACCACACAAGCAATGATTTTACCTGGTTTGCCTTTATCATATCTCTCAGTTCAATTGAGAAAAACTTCTCCATCTGTTCCTTTGTCAGGTCTTTTCTATGAATAATATTATGTATCTGGTAATTAGCCAGGGCACTTTTCATCAGGTTAACATCCTTAACGGGTCCGTCAAGGCTGGCAAAAGAGGTGTAATTTGAGTTTTCCACGAAGACCACCCATGTTTTACCCATGGGGTTATCGGCCGACAGGGCTGCACCTTCCCTGTTAAGCATAAAATTGGTTACATTCCTGTTGCCGAAAACATCCTCTGCAATTACTGTAATCTTATTCTTATTCAATATATCAATAGTTGCCGTGAACGCCGGGTTCTCCTGCTCAACAGGGTAGCTCGCGGTCACACCTTCAATAAAAATTGATTTTATCAGGCTTTTATCAGTTATCTTGCCCTGTATGAATAACCTTGGATTATTATTGTCCAAATAAATCTGACCGTCATCGCTGGCATAAGGCCTGAGTATTGAAATCTCCGGTGGAGTTATTTCTGTGCGGATAATTTTATAATTTAAATTTGTTATGTTATCATAATCATCCGTTGCAACGAGTTCAATAGCTTCGGCATCTTCAATATCAAGGTTTGCCAGGAATTCGTACTTACCGTCAGATCCCTCTTCAAAAAGTGATTCATGACCATTTATCATAAGTGTCTTAAGCGGGCTTTGTTCTGCAATATTTCCTGATATGATTATTCTTTCGGCATCTCCCCTGACCTCGATGGTTGTACCACTTACTTCAGGGCTGACTATCTGCACTTCAGGTGGATCATCCTCGCGGTTAATTTCATAAAGCCTATTCTTAGCCTCACTTAACAATTTTCGGGCCTTCATATTAAATTCAGCCAGCTCGGTGATAGTTGAATAATCTTTGGCTGCTAACTCATAGTCCATTATTTCTTCATATGAATGAGCACGCGTGAAATAGAACTCCGGTTTTGAAGAATCCAGTGATATAGCTTTTGAGAAATCATTGATGGCATTGGTGTGCTGGTTAAATTCCTGGTAATACTTACCCCGAGTAAAATAATGCTCAGGATTATCTGGTTCTATAAGTATATTCCTTGAAATATCATTTATGGCAGAGGGATAATCAAGCTGTTTGATAAAGACCCTGCTTCTTACAAGGTAAGCTTTTGTATTCCTGTCATCACTGTTTATGACATTTGAACAATGATTCATTGCATTATCCAGTTCATCTGCCCTGACCAATAGGTTGGCGAGTGACAGTCTGGCATCAGCAAAATTCCTGTTTTTGCTAATGGCCTTTTCAAAATCTTTCCTGGCCAGCACATCATTGTGTAAGCACTCGTATACCAGCCCACGCTGGTAAAAATTTATATCATCTTCTTTAAAAAGCATGGCCGTATCAGAAACTTTCAGAGCCTGCTCATACTGCCCCAGTTCAATAAGTGTTTTTACTTTCTCGGGATAAATCTTGGCTTCTCTTTTTGCTACCTTGCTGGCATTGTTCAGATGCGCCAGTGCCTGTTCATACTTGCCCATTCTATTACTTACCCTGCCAAGCAGATAAAGGACATCTTCTTTTTTAGGATCAAAGACCTTTGCTTTTTCATAATCAGCATAGGCTTCCTCGTATCTGTCAATTGCTTCAAGTGCATTACCACGTGCAACATAAAGTTTGATATCCGTGGGGTTCAGCTCAATAGCATGTGTATACTGTTCAATGGCATCCTCATACTTGCCACTCTCAACAAATTTCTCAGCTGCCTTTTTAAGCTTCCTGAAATTTTGTCCGCTGACAGATAGGACAACTGTTAAAAAAATTAGAAGAGTAACTAGTTTTTTCATGATAGATAGTTATTTTTTCTACTGTTCTTTATACGCAGTTATTTACTAAAAGATACGCCGGGTAACTTTATACGGTTAAATTATTTATATCCCTTTTATCACCAGTCTGTGATTATCAAAGTTAATATTTTTTTAATTTCTCCGTCTTTAATAATTATTCTCCTGGTTTGAGGTATTCAAGATAGCTCCTCTCAAATGTTCGGGTTCCTGTCACTTTACCCTCAATTACAGGGGATTTCAGGCCTTCATTAAAAAGAATATCGCCAGTAAATACCCTTGCTTCATCCCATAATCCGGCATCAATAAACTGTGATAAAACAGTGTATCCTCCTTCAACGATTAAAGATTGTATTTCAGCCTCTTTCATAAATGCCATGACCTCCTCAAGTGCTTTATCCCTGCTGCTCAGACAAATATAATCGGCCTGTATATTATTCTGCCTTGCCTGGAGATTGAAAATCACTGTTGGTTTGTCTCCCTGGAATATTTTCATTCCCGGCTCCAGATCAGCCGATTCGCTCAGTACAAACTTTCGCGGATCATTCCCTGACCATAATCTTACATTAAGAGAAGGGTCATCATTACAGACAGTCTTATCACCCACCAGTATCGCATCTTCCTCCGACCGCCATTTATGCACCAGCATTCTTTCCTCCAGGCCGGTAATCCAGTTTGGGCCAATCTCATTGTTTGCCCTCACCCTGTCAATATATCCATCCTTGCTCCTGGCCCATTTGAGTATTATATAAGGGCGTCCCTTTTCATGGAAAGAAAAAAATCTTTTATTCAAGTCACGGCTTTCAGTTTCAAGTATCCCGGTAATAACTTCAATACCTGCATCTTTTAACATCCTTATTCCTCTCTCATGAACTTTCTCACTGGGATCAGCCACAGCTACAACAACCCTGGGTATACCCTCATCAATTATTCTTTTTGCACATGGTGGGGTACGTCCATAATGGGAACAGGGTTCCAGGTTAACAAACATGGTGGCACTCTTTAACAGATCCTTATCCTTTACCGAATTTATTGCTACTATTTCAGCGTGTGCTTCTCCTGCTTTCGTGTGGTACCCCTCGCCTATTATAGTATTATTTTGTACTATTACAGCCCCAACAAGAGGGTTTGGGCTGGTATTACCTGCTGCCAGGGATGCAAGAGCAATAGCCCTCTTCATGTATTTTATGTCATTTCCGGGCATCATAAAACATATTATACTAATTTTGATATTATGATCAGGGATAAGCTAACAATAAGCTCGGTCCGACGCTACCTCAGGGATAATCTTTCTGCACAATACCCGCCAGGGGAATTAAATGCTGTTATAAATATAATCCTGAGCTTTATCAGCGGTAAAGATCGTACATTCATGCTAATAAACCCCGGCCATGAAATATCTTCTTATAACTGGTTTAAAGTTAATAAAATATGTGCTGATCTTAAAAATATGATGCCTGTACAATATATTACCGGTGAATCTGAGTTCTATGGAATTAAACTGCAGGTAACCCGTGACACTTTGATCCCAAGGCAGGAAACAGAAGAACTTGTTGATCTGGTAATAAAAGAAAATATAAAATCCTCACCACGGATCCTGGACTTAGGAACAGGTACAGGATGTATAGCCATAAGCCTGGCTGTTAACATTAAAGGAGCTAATGTTACTGCTACTGATTATTCGAATAAAACACTTAGAGTTGCAGCTCTAAATGCATTGAAAAATAATGCAGATATCCTTTATATAAAAGATGATATATTAAATCCCGGTATACTGAAATATGGGCAATATGATGTGGTAGTATGTAATCCACCCTATATAACAGAATCAGAAAAATCAGGTATGGCAGAAAATGTTCTTAATTATGAACCTCATAAAGCTCTCTTTGTCCCGGATGGGGATCCTCTTATATTCTACAGGGCTGTTCTTGAACTGAATAATAAAATTCTTAAAAAAGGAGGTACATTATACTTCGAGATAAATGAGAATAAAACAGTTGATATTAAGAAGCTGCTGGTTAATTATCAATATGCCAATATTGAGATAGTCAATGATATTAATGCGAAAGCACGCATCTCTAAAAGTACTAAAGGATGAAAGATGACAATTACAGCCTTGCTCTCGGGAAGGCTATGGCCCTATGCAGCCGAGGGGAAAAATGCATAAAAGATATTCAGGATAAGCTGGCAGCCTGGAAACTGACAAATGAAAAGGAAAATCAAACCATCATAAGAGAACTGGTGAATAACAGCTTTATTGATGAAAGAAGATATGCATCATCATATACCTTGGATAAATGCCGATTTAATAAATGGGGAAGGGTAAAGATAAGAGCAATGCTTAAAATAAGGGGTATAAAAGAAAAAGACATAGAACATGGTCTTGAAATGATAGATCATGATTCATATGTAAGGATGATAAAAAAGGAAATGGACATAAAAAGAAAATCAGTTAAAGCAACAAACCTGTTTGATCTGAAAGGTAAGCTATTCCGGTTTGGAGCTTCCAGGGGTTATGAAAAGGAATATGTATATGATTATACTAACAGTCTGCAATCTTAGAAAATATTCTTAAGATAATAAATAAAAAACTGTCCGAAAGCCAGTATAAAAGTAATAATGGCTATGGAAGAGTCAATCATGATTATACTTCTTAAGGACAATGGCTTACGTATAGTATATATGATATTTGAAATACGCATTACAAGCTGAAAAAGGAAGAACAGGAATATTCTCAATCCATATTCGTTGAACATCTCGGCTTTATCAAGATCACCGCGCATAATATAAGAGAAACTTCTTGACAGTCCACATGAAGGGCATGGTTGTCCTGT
>DOZA01000366.1 GCA_003518245.1 Bacteroidales bacterium
GCTCCTGTAATAAGTGCTGTTTTACCTTCTAATAAACCCATTGTTATTTAGATTAGTTAATATGACGTAAAAATGGTAATAAAAGATAAAAGATAAAAGGAAAAAGATAAAAGGAAAAAGATAAAAGGAAAAAGTATAAAGTTGAGGCGAAGCCGGAAACCCTGACTGAGCAAAGCGAATGTCAGGGGAAAAAGAGAAAAATGTAGAGACGCCAGGCATGACGCATTGAAGGTGTATAAATATATTTATATTTTCAGTCTCAGGGCTATGATAAAATTACGTCCGGGGGCGGCTATGCCCGAGGCATACGGACGGTAACGACTGTCAAAAATATTCTCAATGCCTGCATTAATAAGTGCCAGGTTGCCAAGCTGGTAGGAGACCTTAAGGTTTATGGTATACCATGAGGGAGAGTATGGATTACCACTGTCATCTTCAGCATACATATATGGTTTTTCTATCTCTGAGGGAGACATATTTTCGTATGACATCTGCCCGTTATAAAAAGAATACAGGTCCAGCTTGATCTTCTTATTTTCATAAACAATATGTGTTGATCCAAATGTGGGTGGTACATGTCTGAATGGAACCCCTTCATTATCTGTTCCTTTTGTAAGGTTCAGGTTTGATTTTACCCTAAAGTACCTGGCAGGTGCAAACTGAAGGCTTATATGACCGCCGTAGACAGTAGCACTACCGGCATTTACAATTGCCAGTACCTGGCTCATCTCATTCTGGTAGAAAATAGAATCAGCACCATTAAACAAATATTCACGTCGTACCATGGCGTTATCAAGCAGGGTCATATAACCTGTAAGTTCAAAGTGCAGTATTTTGAACAATTCACGGGTAATTCCAACATCAATATTATAAGCGTATTCAGGTTTCAGATCGGGGTTAGGTACAACCACGGCTCCCGGCTCCGAGTCGAATACTTTACCGGCATCGTCAACATTTGGTGCTCTGAAACCTGTTGAGCCGTTGATATTGAGCTTTGTTATATCATCTATCTGCCATACTGCGCCAACTGATCCTGTCAGGGCCCCGTTTTTAATATCTATTTCATCAAAGGGAAAGTTATAGAAGCTGTTATCAATAAAGGTTGAGTGTAATGTGGTATAATTATACCTCAGGCCGCCATTTAAAAAGACTGATCCGGATAATGGATATTTAAACCCTCCATACACCGAAAATGAACTATATCTGTTTATTCCATCAGGGTACCGGCTTGCTTCGGGTGATGTTTCACCTGTTATGATATCCCTTCCCCCGGCGGTTGAATTAACATCGTTGGTGATTGCTTCGAGACCGTAGAATATAAGGTTTTTACCCATTTCTTTTTCAAAATCAGCAGTGACTGAATAGGCAATTACTTCCTCGTATCTTTCACGTATTACGGTATTATTAAGCTTCCTGTCGTGGCGACTCTCGGCAAAATCCTGTCTTGCTGCCACTATTTTCAGGGCGTCAAATAGCCTGTTCCCCGGTTTCCATTCAATGGTAGCATTATTCATCATCCATTTTTGCGGTCCATAGTACCAGTCTCCATATCGCAGTGATCCGCCACGGTATTGTATTAACCTGTCATACCTGGGAACATCAGAGGATATGCTCGTATGATTAATAAACTGTACATTCAGCTGTTCAGAAGGCTGAAACCTCAATTTAGAAGAAAAGTTATGCTGAGAATAGCCTGATGCGACCTGTACATCAGGGTCAGTATTAGGAATTATTACATCAACATTTCCCAGCCACTGCTGATATTCATATCTGCGGTAATTTTCGTTACCCTTACTTCCCATTTTCAGGTCATCGTAATACGAGTAGGTATAACCTGCAATGAAAGCTATTTTTGAACCTCCAATATTAAAATCCAGGTGGGCTGTTTTCTCATTGTTGGCAGTAGATGACCTGGCCAGTGCATTTATTTTATAATATAATTTATCACCTGTTGAAAGCCGTGCTTTTTTTGAGTGGAAATCCATTACACCTCCTATTGCATCACTTCCATAAATCACTGCCCCGGGGCCAAACACTATTTCTGTGTTTTCAATCATATTTGGATCCAGGGCTATTACGTTTTGCAGGTTTCCTTCCCTGAAAATAGCGTTATTCATTCTAACTCCATCAACAACCAGCAATACCCGGTGGGTTGCGAAGCCCCTGATCATCGGGCTCCCTCCACCAAGCTGGCTTTTTTGTACATATACTTCACCCGAGGCAACAAGCAGGTCGGCAGCTGTCTGCGGATTGACAAATTCTACCTCTGCCATCCTTATAGGTGTGATCTTGTTAGGCACTTCGTTTTTGTTCTGTTCCCACTTGTTGGCAGATACCACAAATTCTTCAATCTCGAATGTTTTGTACTGTAGTAAAACAATATTATCCATATCCCTTAACTGTACTATTGAAAGGTCAATGTTTTCATAAGAGGGATGTTGAAAATACAGGCGGTCAGACTCATTGAACGCTTCTATCCTGAACTTGCCAGAGAGATCAGTATATCCAAACCTGGTCTTTGACTGGTTGAATATAGCAACATCTTTTACAGGCTTCCTGTCTTCAGAATCTATAACTTTTATCGTTTGTGCAGATAATATGTTTGATGCATATATGAAAATAATAAGTGAAAAAAACATGTTTTTCATATCCCCTGGCATTATATTTTGTGGTTTAGAAAGATCAAAAACTGTACCAATGCTATTGAAGTAGAATATATTATGTAACATAGGTAATAGTTATAAGATACGTAGTGAAACGGAGTCGCTGACCGGCTGACTCGTGCTGAGCGTGTCGAAGCAAGGGAGTGTCAGAGATGAGATATGAGAGATGAGA
>DOZA01000115.1 GCA_003518245.1 Bacteroidales bacterium
CTCAAATCCGTAAGGCTTAACCCCCTGTTACCTGATGCCTTACGTGCAAGGTCCAAAGCATCATCTTCGTTTTCGGCTACTACATAATCTGTCGGGCTGTAATACCATGCAGGTATTCGATGTCCCCACCAGAGCTGGCGGCTTATGCACCAGTCACGTACATTCTCCATCCAGTGCCTGTAAACATTTTTAAACTTTGGCGGGTAAATATTAATCTCTGAATCGGTTATTGCCCTGAGTGCCGGTTTTGATAGTTCCTCCATTTTAAGAAACCATTGCATAGACAGCTTTGGTTCGATAACCGAATTTGTACGCTCCGAACGCCCTATCTTGTTCCTGTAATTCTCAACTTTCTCAAGCAATCCCTGCTGTTTGAGTAAATCAACCGACTGTTCCCTGGCTATAAACCTATCGGATCCTATAAATTTACCTGCCGCACTGCTTAATGTGCCATCATCATTGAAGATATCTATTGGCTCAAGACCATGTCTCTGTCCAATCTCATAATCATTTATATCATGTGCAGGTGTAATTTTAAGACATCCTGTACCGAACTCCATATCTACATAACTATCAGATATAACAGGCACTACCCTGTCAACCATGGGAACAATGACTTTCCTGCCAACCAGGTTACTGTACCTTTTATCGGAAGGATTGACGCATACTGCAGTATCACCAAGTATTGTTTCGGGTCTGGTAGTGGCTATCGTTATATGATCGTTTGATCCTTCTATTTTATACTTCACATAGTATAGTTTTGACTCTTCTTCTGTGTATACTACTTCTTCATCTGAAACAGCAGTCATGGCTTCCGGATCCCAGTTCACCATTCTTACGCCCCTGTATATCAATCCTTTATTATAGAGGTTTACAAATACTTTTATGACTGAACTGTATCTCAGTTCATCCATGGTAAAAAGTGTCCTGTCCCAGTCGCATGAAGCACCCAGTCTTTTTAGCTGTTTGAGTATTATCCCTCCATGCTTTTCAGTCCACTTCCATGCATGAGCCAGGAACTCATCCCTGGACAGATCATTTTTATTTATGCCTTCATCCCTGAGCTTTGCAACAACTTTGGCCTCTGTGGCTATTGAAGCATGATCGGTGCCTGGCACCCAGCAAACATTCTTCCCCAGCATCCTCTGCCTGCGGATAAGGACATCCTGCAGAGTATTGTTAAGCATATGTCCCATATGCAGTACACCTGTTACATTGGGTGGAGGGATAGTTATTATATATGGTTCACGCTCATCTGGCTCACTGCTGAAAAATCCCTGGTCCATCCAGTATTCATACCATTTCGACTCCGAACTGGCAGGGTTATATTTTGAAGGTATATACATCTTGTCCAATAATCAGTTTATGAAGTGCAAAAATAGGAATTATAATAATACTACGTTAAAGATAAATTGATCTTTGGAACATTAAAGGACCTTGAATATATAATTATGGAATGGTGGAACAATGGATTAATGGAATTATGGATTATTGACAATAAATACTACAATCCAACATTCCACAATTCCATTTAAATGTTATAAATCATTCCTTTTTAAAGAATGAAGGATTAACTTTGTATTATTGTACACAAATAAAACTTGAGCGATGCCAAATATTTCAGAAAAAGGCAAGGCTATGCCTGCCTCCCCCATCAGGAAACTGGTACCATATTCCGAGGAAGCAAAAAGGAAAGGACGTAAGGTCTATCATCTTAATATAGGTCAACCTGATATCCCAACCCCCCAGGTAGCACTGGATGCACTAAAGAATATGCAGGAAAAAGTTATAGCATACAGCCACTCCGCCGGTAAAGAGTCGTACCGCAGGAAGCTTGCCGTATATTACCAGAAGCTGGGTATTAATATTGATCATACCGAGATTATAGTCACAACTGGTGGATCCGAAGCCGTACTCTTTGCCTTCATGAGTTGTCTGGACCCGGGTGATGAAGTTATAACCCCTGAACCTTTTTATGCAAACTATAATGGTTTTGCCACTACAGCAGGTATTAAAATAGTGCCTGTAACATCCAAAATAGAAGATGATTTTGCGCTGCCTCCAATAAGTGAGATAGAGAAGAAGATAAGTAAAAGAACAAAAGGTATAATTATATGTAACCCTAATAATCCAACAGGCTATCTGTACCCGGAGAGCGAGATTCTTCAACTACGCGAGATAATACTTAAACATGACCTTTACCTCTTCTCTGATGAGGTATACCGGGAGTTCTGTTATGATGGAGAAGAGCATTTCTCAGCCATGCATCTTAAAGGTGTAGAAGACAATGTGATACTTCTTGATTCAGTATCGAAAAGATATAGTGAGTGTGGTGTAAGAATAGGCGCCCTTATTACCAGGAACAAAGAGGTACTAAGTACAGCACTCAAGTTTGCACAGGCAAGACTCAGCCCCCCAGGTCTGGGTCAGATAGTCGGGGAAGCATCTATTGATACACCCCCTGAGTATTTTGATAATGTGTACAATGAGTATATAGCAAGGCGTAACTTTATGGTGGAAGCACTTAATAAAATGCCGGGTGTCTACTGCCCAAAACCAAGAGGTGCTTTTTATACCACTGTAAAACTTCCTGTTGATGATACCGACAAATTCGCACAATGGCTTCTTGAAGAATTTGAATATAATAATCAAACTGTTATGCTTGCTCCAGCATCAGGTTTCTATTACACTCCGGGGCTTGGAAAAAATGAAGTCAGGATAGCATATGTGCTTAATACCGATGACCTTAAAAAAGCCATGGAAACACTGGCTGAAGCACTGAAAGTATACCCTGGAAGAAAATACGCAACATCAGGCATAAAAGAAGCTGAGGCTAAGGCTGAGGCTAAGGGATAACAATACATACTCCCTTAAACTTCTAATGCACCGTCGCTATATTCTATTTTGGGTATTATAAATAGTATCCCAAGAAATGTCAGTGTAAATAATACAGTCTCAAGTGAGGGGTATTTATGGCAAATAACAAAATTTAGAAACTCATCTACAATTAATTTAAAAGTATCTATTCTTATAACCAGGAATGAAAAAGTAAAAGATAAAATAACAGAAACATACAGAATTAAAATTCTTTTGCAGTTATTCTTCCTGGTACCCGGTAAGCTTTCAAGCACTTTTTCCCTGAATTGATCACCCTCAAAGCCCGGGTCAATTTCCCTGAATTGATCCACAAGAAATATATCAAAATCTTCTTTACTCTCCATATTTAAAATAATCTTTAAGTTTTAATTTTCCCCTCCTGATACATGATTTAACGGTACCAACAGGCATATGCATAATACTTGCAATTTCATTATGTACAAATCCCTTTTCATAATTTAATAGTATCGCTGTCCTCTCTTTAATATTTAATGTTTTTAATGCCCTCAGTATGTCAATACTGTTATCTATTGATTCTTCAATCTCGAGGGAGTCTTCACCCTTAATTTCATACCGGTTCTTCCTGACTTTACTGTAATCATTATGAACATTAATCACTATACGATAAAGCCATGTTGAAAATTTAGCCCTGGCTTTATATTTTCGTATATGTTTAAATACCCTTATAAAAACCTCCTGCGACAGGTCGTCGGTTAATGCATGATCACCTCCAGTTAATTTAAACAATAATCCCCTGACTTCGGCCTGGTGTATATCTATTAGTTTCCCAAATGCCTCATGATCACTAAGTAATACAATTTTATTTATCAGGGTATTGTCGAGTTCCTGCATACAATATTTAGTTGGTAATCCGGTAAGCTATATAATACCCAATACCAATAATTACAGGTATAAGACCAACAGCCCATATCCTGCTATCCTTTATCATTATTGCTAGAGCCACTGATACAGCAATTCCTGTAGAAACCATAATTATTGCCTTTTGGAAATCTGATCTTTTTTTAGATAAAGATAAGATTAATTCATTGGGTGTCTGTTGTCCTTTTGTCGCAAACTCTTTAATCATTGCATTAAAGCTCCGGTTTTTCCTCATATTAAAATATAGGGGGAGTGATATCACCAGGATAATAAAAACAAGGATACTGATGATTACACAAATTAGAATACTCTTAACGAAATCCTCACTTGCGAATTGTTCATAGATATATTTCCCCTGGCCAGTCACCCCTTGCAAATATTCAGGGTTATATTTCATCTCCTCCAGATCCTTAACCAGGCTAATTAATTCATCCTCTGATAATTTTTCAACAACATCTTTTGTAATATAGTTCGAAACAAGGGTGTCCTGGTTAACCTGGGCCAAACAGGTAATTCCTGTAATAAAAATAATAGTTAATAAAATAAGTTTTTTCATTTGTATAAGTTTTTATGATCCTTTTCCTTTTAGACTCCCACCGGACCAATTTTGGATTCATAGCCTCGATATTTTTAAACTTGATTAAGGATCAGGCTGAAAAAAACCTCATACTATCAACAGATTGATATATTTAAAAGATACATCTCATAATATATGGATATACAAAAGCTCCTTTGTCTGATCTCACTTCTCTGTCTCATTCATAGAGCAGGTATTTCTGTCTTATTTCCTTAAATTCATCCAGGTCATCCTGCCATGTAGCCCTTATTTCATCTACCGACATTCCTGATATTATCTGTTCTTTCAAAGACTCACTTCCAGCCAGCAATGTTATATAAGAAGTAAAGAAATTATCCTTATCGGGAAAATCATTATACGCATCTATCAGCCATTCTAACTGCAGTTCAGGCACAGGCACCATACCGTTCTCCATAGCATTTCGCAGGTCGGTGCCATAACATTTGATACCATTAAATCGTGGATCAGAGGCTCCTTCATTAGGCTTTGGGATAAAGCTAAAACCACTATCCGGCATATCAGGATGTCCGAAAAGCTGGAATGGTGTATCTGTTCCCCTGCCGCTACTCATGACTGTACCTTCAAAAAAGCATAAACTGGGATACAGGTAAATGGAATTCATATCAGGCAGGTTAGGTGAAGGCTTAACGGGCAGGTGGTAATAAGTATCATGGCTGTAGTTTTCACATTCAATAATGTGCAGGTGACATTTAAGGCCACCTTCCAGCCATCCTTCCCCGTTCAGCATAAGAGCGTATTCACCGACTGTCATACCATGCACAACAGGTATGGGTGTAAGCCCGACAAAAGATATGAAGGCGGTGTCAAGCACAGGGCCATCCACATAAAATCCATTAGGATTAGGACGGTCCAGTATAATCATTTCAATATCGTTTTCAGCGCAGGCTTCCATAACATACTGCAGGGTAGATATATATGTATAAAACCGTGCCCCTACATCCTGGATATCATATATCATTATATCTATTCCCTCCATGTCGCCGGCTGATGGTTTCTTTTTCTTTCCGTATAGGCTAATTATTTCCATTTTATGAACAGGGTGTTCTTCATCAAGTATTTTTGATCCGGCATTACCAAGTCCCCAGAACCCATGCTCGGGGCCGAAAACCTTAACAATATCAGCACCCCTGGTCAGGAGGGTGTCAACAAGATGAACATGACCGACCAGTGTCGTATGGTTTCCCACAAGCCCTATTCGTTTTCCTTTTATGAGATGTTCATACCTGTCAAACAGGTTGGCGGCAGGAATAACTTCATTTTCAGGTTTGCAGGATTGTATTATGAATAGCAATGAAATAAATACCATTATATGCTTCATTTTATGATTTTTTCTCAAAATTATAATTTTTATCAGAGTAAGCTAAAAGCGAATGTATCTGATTAAATATTTTAAATTAACGTGAGTTCGACATAAGAAGCTATAATTATAAGCCATTAGTTATTAACAATTTATGCTTGAAAAATGTTTATAACTATTTGATATTCAAGTAGATAATAAAAAGATTCTTCCTAAATTAGTAGTAGTACACTAACCAAAAAAGGAAGAATCCATGAAAAATCTTGAAAACGAACTTATTGAAATTTTCTGTCATGTCGATGATTTCAACAAAACATTTATCAAAGAGTTGCAAACACATCAATTAACTACAGGGTCCAGGATACGGATAAAGCCTTGTACCATGAGCGAAAGCGAGGTAATGACCATTATTATTTTCTTCCATCTTATGCGTTACCGGGACTTTAAGCATTATTATCTTTTTCATGTCTGTGAGCATATGAAGGTTGAGTTTCCTCACCTGGTATCCTATAACCGGTTCACTGAGCTATCACATTCTGTTCTTTTACCCCTAGCTGTATTCCTTAAGACCCAGTGCCTGGGTAAATGTACTGGTATATCCTTTGTCGATTCTACTCCACTCAGAGCTTGTCATATTAAGCGTGAGCACTCCCACAAAGTTCTTAAAGGGCTTGCCACCAAGGGGCACTGCAGCATAGGATGGTTCTTTGGACTGAAGATGCATTTTATCATCAACGACAAGGGAGAGATTCTTGATTTTGTTCTTACTCCCGGGAATGTTGATGACAGAGATCCTCTTTCCGGAACCAACCTGCTGGCCAAGATTTATGGGAAGCTTTTTGGAGACAAAGGATATATCTCCCGGGATCTCTTTGAAAAACTTTTCATAGACGGCATTCACTTAATTACCAAATTGAGAAAGAACATGAAAAACAGTCTAATGCACATGTCCGATAAACTCATACTCCGAAAACGTGCATTAATAGAGACTGTGTTGGATGAACTAAAAAATATTTGTCAGATCGAACATACCCGCCATAGAAGTCAGGAAGGGTTCATTGTCAATCTGATTTCCGGATTGATTGCGTACTCGTATTTGCCAAAAAAACCTTCACTGAACTTGGAAATAATCGATCAATCATTGGCAATAGCTTGTTGAAATTATGTCGAACTCACGTTAA
>DOZA01000345.1 GCA_003518245.1 Bacteroidales bacterium
GATGATCTTTTACCGACTCCCATGAATAATTATAAATATTTCCGGCAAAGACGTCCTTCTGATCTGATTTACAACCATTTAGAAAGAAAACTATAAACCTTATTAGAATGAAAATTATTCTAATCATAATTAATAATTAAAATATATCTTATCCATATGATACCACCCCTCCTGTTCTTCAAAGATTCCTTCCTGCATTGGATCGCATTTACTGAGCCACTCTATATTGCGGGGCTCTTCTGCCAGTTTTTTCATATTTTCTTCCAGGTTATCTCCCCAGTATTCATAATATGCAAATTCATACCAGTTACTGTCGGCCAGTTGCACAAGGTAAATTGAAAAGTTACGCATATTATATTTTTCCAGCAAATCCCTTACACCGGCATTTCCATCTGCATGCAGTTTCTTATATTCATCAATTACCTCTGGTTTCACTTTAACAACCATTCCAACACGTTTTACATCTTTATGCCATTCCTTATTAATAACATTTTTGTCTTTATTACAACTCATAACAAACAAGCTTAAGATTAACAACAGGTTAATAATTCTCATAGTCAGTATTTTTTAGTTAGTTTAAATGTCCAAGGGCTTTTCTTACTGCCCTGAGCATTGGTTCTGAACTTACGGGCTCTCCTGTGGCTTCTTTCATCCACAGGTCTGGAGTAAGTTTGCCTATTTTACACATTCTTACCATTTCTTCTGCAAAATCCTTTCCTTCGAAGTACTCCTCAAGTTGCATCAGGATAATATTTCCAAGGGCGTAACTGTGAAGGTAAAGGCTGCCACCAATGAAATGTCCATATATTGATAGAATAGGCACATCACTTACACCGTATATGTCAGCAAAATATTCATTCCATATATCATTGGCAATATCAATTGTAGCTTTTTTAAGTTCTTCTACAGAGGCCTCCGGATGATCATAGAACCAGTGCCATACCCTTATTTCATGAAGAGCATCAGCACCTATTTCACATACGAACCAGAATGCTGCCAGTGCGTTGAGTTCCTTTTCTTCATCACTGTATTCAGGGCTTAGACCAAGACCAACGATGTTACGGTAAGCAATAAGGTCAGCCATACATTCTGTAAAGGGACTGCTGGGTATTCCCTTCAGGAAGTAATAATCAGTCATATACATTGATACATTCTGCTCTATGGTATGTCCCGTTTCATGCATACCGATCCTGTATCCCTTGTAATTAAGACCATACGGTTCAAACCTGGTCCTCAGATGCGCTTTGGCTCCTTTCATCTGGGGACCATTTGCATGACCACCTGACTGTACAGGATCGACAATAACATGATTACCAAGGAAATCAGCCATTTCATCATTAAACCCTACCCTGCGAAGGATATTCGGCAGATCTTCCTGGAAGGAGATAGGATCCGGGTACTTCTGCCTGATCAGATTATCAAGTTCATCCATGTTATACTCTGACTGGCCTGGGAAACCCGGATGCCAGATATCAAATGGTTCAAGTTCCCTTCCCAGCCGTTCCCTGAGGATATCAGCCAGCTGAGCTTTTTCTGGTGCTCCTACGATTGATTCAAGGAGACGGATAACCTTTTCCTCACTTAATTGCCGGTTATCAAAGGTCCTGGTTATATAAGTTGACCCTTCAGGATAAAGAACATCATCTGCCATTTTGGATTTCATCCTGAAATGAAGGTATTGGTACCTCCTGTCAGGTTCAGGAGTAAAATCCACCTCAACATACTGTTCTCCTTCCTTCCTGTATACTTTATTAGATTCAGGTTCCCAGTACATATCAGTTTCCCCGATCATGCATTCTGGTATGGTCTGATAAATAATATGCATAACTATATTGCTTATCATCCTCTGCCTGACCAGTGGATTTTCCCTTGTATAAAGTCCTTTGATCTCGTCTCTTAACCCGTGATGACAATTAAGGCATGTACCCTCGGGGAAAAGGATTTCCATGTGAGGTGAGAAAATATGGTCCATTGAAATAATATAAGGCTTTTTGTAGTTCCCCAGTTCATCAGGCAGTAGCTCTTTATCTCTTTTTACCGAAGGATCCGATCTGTGATCGAACATATCACCGATACGTACCATTGCCCATTTCTTGCGGTTCCATTCCTTACCCATTTCCTCTTTTTCTTCCTGTGTATAATATGGAAAATTGAGGGCAATTGCGAAAGCAAGTTTGCTTTTATAATAATCTACCTCCGCTTTTGTATCCCCGAATAAACGATCTGTTTCTGTAACAGGTCTTCTTCGCGTAGTTACAGGTTCACTTAGTTCTAAAGAAATTTCTCTTATATGGCCCTTGATAGCTTCATATTGTTTTTCAACAATATTAAAAACTTCATTCAATTCAGGGCCTGCTGGCACAAAATTCTTAATACAGAATTTCTTGAATGATTCAGCATCGCCATCCTCACTGAACCATATGGACGCTACGTGATTAACTCCTCTGGAAATGCGTTCTTCCTCAGTCTCGCCATATTTATCAGTCAGTTCTTTTATAACCTCTTGTGATGCTGCTTGAAGATCAATTACAGATTTATCTGCTTCTTTGTTAACACATGAAACTGATAAACCTATTATCAATATCAAAATGCCAAATTGATGTTTCATGATATTATGTTTTTAGATTAAATTCTATGGTTAATTAAAAGTTAATTCAACTTTATCAATTGCTGGTCTTGAAATATTCTCAGTTGTATCTTCCAGTCTGAATTCGAATTTGAAACCATAGGCTGTTGGTAATTTTGACAGGTTAATTTCTGCCGGGATCGACTTGACTATTCTTGCAAATCCCTGCTTACGGGTATACTTTTCTGTCACTTTTCGCCAGTCAGTCCATTTGTCAATTTCTCCATCTCCATCTTTATCGGCTCCGACCCTGGCTTCAACCTTTTCGACCCATGGTCCGCTACTTATATAATCATACTCTTCTGGCTGAACAAGCAGGTAAAATTTTCCTTCGGCAAATCCCATTGTCGGATCGGGGTGCATTCTCTCACCCAGTTCTCCACCCCATTCAAATTGCTTATCTATTGAGTCACTGATCCAGTAAGCCAGATGAATACGACCCTCAGCAGGATCGAAATCACAAAAGATATAGTATTGTGATCCTACCTTGAAGACTGTGTAATCGCCGAAAGCATCCTGGGGAGGTTCATGTATCTCATACCTGTATGCTTCCAGTGTGGTACCATGAATATAGGTATCATATTCTCCTGTGGATTTAGTTCTCTCGTCTATTGGAGGGGAATATTCATGAGGTTTAAAACCATTTATCCCGTCAGGGCTGTCAGCATGTCCGGCAAGGGGTGAATCCCATCCATTTCGTCTGGCATTTATCGGATCCCAGTCTTCATAAATAAGATGAAAAGTTCCATCTTCATCTCTAAGTATTCCTGCATCCGACCCGTGGGAAGGATCTTCAAATACCAGGCCTATGTCAGTATATATGCCATCAGTGAGGTCTTCATCTATGACAAGATGAGGATCCTCATCATTGGGCATATCGTAATAAATATAGAATTTACCATCAGCGTATTCTGCAGTTGTAACCCATGAGCTGTTAGTAACCTGACCCATATGTTCCCATTTTGCCATATCACTGCTATGCCAGGCGTGGTAACCTCCAACTCCTTCAATCTCACCCGGTTCATCAAGGATCCAGTAATCATCCTCAGCTACACATATCAATACCGGTGCATTGCAGGCATCATTGGGACCAATGTTATCTACCTTTTCCCAATTATCCCATTTAGGTGATTGTTTGAACGTAATTGATTCGGGCTTTTTCCGGTTATCGAAAGTTCTAATGATACTCTCATAAGTACCATTAACACTTTTAGGCTCAACACAATCATCCTGGAATGCAAGATTTTCGCTATTACTCATATTCAGTTCCCATTCACTCTGGCTGTCAATAATCCATGATGCCGACTCAGAATTATCAATACATCCTGAAAAAAGAATGACTAAAATTAAAATAATCACCAGAAGGTTACAGGTTCTTTTATCAGCTAATTTTATTTCCATTAAAATTTACTTTGTTATTATATATTCTTCACCAGATTTTGTCTGGAATTCATATAGATCACCATCATGTTTTTTTACTTTAATCTTCTGATTATCAAGTAATACCGATATACGTGACCGGCTTTTAACTGTACAGGAAATTCCTTTTTGAGAGCTAATTATAGCTTTAGTCCAGTCATTCTCTTCCCACTCAAGATCAATCTCAAAAGCTCCCCTTGCTTTCAGTCCTCTAAACGTACCTTCAGGCCAGGAATCCGGCAAAGCGGGAAGAAATTCAATGTATCCGTTATGAGATTGAATTAACATTTCAGTAATGCCTGCTGTACCTCCGAAATTTCCATCTATCTGGAAGGGAGGATGTGCATCCATCATATTGAGGTAAGTACCTCCGGGGCCAGCTCCATGCCATGGTGAATCCACCAGCATCAATTGCCTTCTAAGAAGCTTATAGGCTCTGTTGCCATCTCGAAGCCTGGCCCATAGATTCACTCTCCAACCCATTGCCCATCCTGTTGATTCATCCCCCCTATACTCCAGGACAACCTTTGATGCTTCAGCAAGTTCATGTGTTTTAAGCGGGTCAATTGATGTACCCGGATACAATCCCCAAAGATGGGATGTATGCCTGTGCTTGTCCTCAGGATTATCAACATCCTCTAACCACTCCTGCAGTTGTCCGTACCGTCCAATCTGGTAAGGAGGAAGCCGCTTTTTCTTCTTTGCCACTGAAGCTCTTAGATCACTATCCCTGCCAAGGATTTTCGATGCTTCAATGAAATGTTCAAATAGCTCTCCAACCAGGGCATTATCACATGTTGAACCTGCGCAAATACCTATCGGTCTGTTTCTCGTTCCATCAGGATTATGTGTCCACATGGGGTCACCACCCGGGCCATTCTCAGGTGATCCAGACGGATTAACCACCAGCCAGCCGTATTTTCGATGCTCCACCAGTGTCTGGTCAAAAAACATAGCAGCATCACGGATCAGGGGATAATAATCTTCAAGATATGCAGTA
>DOZA01000339.1 GCA_003518245.1 Bacteroidales bacterium
TGGGTTATATGAGGCGCAATAATGAACTACAAAATCAGGTAAACGTATCATATAATATTTATCAGCCTTTCTGGAAAATATTAAGCGCGCGAAATTCAATCTCGTACAGGCATACGATGTTATATACGCCTAGGGTGTTTACCGGTTCCGAGTTCAATCTGAACTCAAATGTGACCTTTAAAAACCATCTTACTTTCTTTCTGAGGGCTGAATACAAACCTGATGGTGTTGATGATTATTATGAGCCGCGTGTTGAAGGCTGGTATTATCACAGGGGAAAAGAATTATCAGCCTCTACATGGTTAAGCACAGATCGCAGCAAGAAACTATCTGGAAATATACGGCTCAGTTATAATAAAATATGGTCGCCTTATGATCAGTATAAATACACTTTTTCAATAAGGCCAACGTTAAAGCTTACAAACAGGTTTTCAATTGATTATGAGATTGAATTAAGGAACAGTACGAATGATATAGGTTGTGTTGGTTATGATGATGAGCAGGAAGAAATATATTTCGGTTTAAGGAATAATATAACCATAGAGAATAAGTTACAGTCAGGTTTTATTTTTTCAGCCAATTCATACCTGTCGGCTCGTCTGCGACATTACTGGTCAAGAGCCGATTACCTGGATCAGTATTACACCCTTAACAGGGACGGGTCTTTGACAGAGGCTGATAATGACAGTAATTATGATTACAATTATAATGCATGGAATATTGACCTTGTATATACCTGGAGGTTTGCACCCGGCAGTGAAATGTCTGTTGTCTGGAAAAACGCCATATATTCCGGTACAGACCAGATTTTTTATGATTTCAGGGAAAATATGAGGTATATGTTTGATACAACCATGTCAAATAGTTTCTCACTCAAAATTTTATATTACCTTGATTGGATGTATTTCCAGAAAAGGAAGTAATTTTGCATAGTATCAAATAAGAAATATTTTATGATCCAGAGAATACAGACCCTTTACCTGGCTGTTGCTACAGCTTTATCAGTTTTTTTACTTAAAGGCCCTATTGTCAGACTGGTATCTGATACAGGACAAGCCTATGAATTGAATTTCAAGGGTATTTATTCAATTGAGAGTAATCTTGTTGGTGAAACAATTGAGAAAAGCCTCCCGCTCACTTTTATACTTATAGCTGTACCAGTATTTTTTTTAATCGCTATTTTTCTTTACCGGAGGCGTAAGTTACAGATACGTATAACTGTTTTTACCACTCTTTTACTTTTAGGAGCTTTCCTGCTTATGATATTTTATATTTTTTACACGGGCCGCAAGCTTGAAGCTGAACTTATTTTCAACATAAAGCTTACCTTTCCTGTTATTGGTGCAATATTTGGTTACCTGGCTTTCCGCAGTATATTAAAGGATGAGTTATTAATCAAATCATATGACAGGATAAGGTAATAATAATTAAAGTATTACCATATGCTCCTGGTCGGTAATCTTTTCGCAGTAATGACATTTTAGTGACACATTCTTTTTTGACACAACCCTGAACCTGGTAGTTACCGATTCAAAATTTGTAATGCATTGTGGGTTTACACATTTGGCAATACCTGTAATCTCATCAGGTACTTCCACGACACTCTTTTCTACAACTTCATATCCCTTAATAATATTTAGTTTGGCTTCAGGAGCTACCAGTGCTATACGATTAATGTCATCATCTTCGAAATATACTCCGGCTAGTTTTATAATGGCCTTGCGGCCCAGCTTCTTGCTTTCAAGGTTTGTCCCAAAAGTAATTTGATTGCTTATCTTGTCCAATCCAAGTATCTGTATAACTTTAAATAAACTGGATGCAGGTATATGATCTATTACCGTTCCGTTTTCAATTGCACTTACACTTAATTGTTTTGGTTCTTTCATGGTAAAAAGTTTTATTTCAGATCAAGTAAACGGGTTATGATAGCCTGCCTGGTAAATACTCCGTTAAGGGCCTGCTGGAAATAATAAGATTTTTTATTTTTATCAACATCAGTATGTATCTCATTAACCCTGGGCAGGGGATGCAGTACTCTCATATTGTCCTTTGTATTCTTCAGCATGTGATTGCGAAGAACATATACATTCTTTACCTTTTCATATTCCATCGAGTCACTGAAACGTTCTTTCTGAACCCTTGTCATATAGATTATGTCAGCCTTTTTTATTATGTCCGTGAAATCAGAGTGCTCATAGTATCTGAGGCCCAGTTTATCCAGGTATAACTTGTATTCAACAGGCATTCTCAGTTCTTCAGGTGAAATGAAATTAAAAGTGGTATTCCACCTGGACATTGCCATTAAGAGTGAATGTACGGTACGTCCATATTTAAGGTCACCAACCAGGAAAATATTAAGATTATCAAGGCTGCCCTGAGTTTTTCTTATAGAATACATGTCTAACATTGTTTGCGTAGGATGCTGATTGGCACCATCTCCTGCATTTACTACCGGAACATCTGCTATTTCACTTGCCAGGCGGGCACTACCTTCAATAGGGTGTCTCATTACTATAAGGTCACAATAATTATTAACTGTGCGAATAGTGTCATAAAGCGATTCCCCTTTGGTAACACTAGAGGATGAAGCATCAGTAAAACCTACAATTTTGCCTTTAAGGCGTGAAATTGCACTTTCAAAACTCAGACGTGTACGTGTTGAGGGCTCAAAGAAAAGTGTAGCTATTACCTTACCTTCAAGTATTGGCTGGCTTGGCTGTTTCTCGAATTCTTCGGCGAGATCGAGTATAGATACCATTTCTTCAGTACTTAAGTCATCGATCGAAACCAGGCTCTTGTTCTCCATTAATCAGTTTTTTAAATGATTAAAAAATATTAATTAAGCAAAGTTATAAACTATGTATTATTTCAACCTGTTTGTTAATAATTTATTTAAAAATAGAGTATAATAAGTTCAATTTAATATTTTTTCAAACTTCAGTTTGTCTATTAGCTCAAGCCTGGTCTTAATTTTTTTTTCCAGTGATGCCCTGAAACGTATTTTCATTGAACAGTCCATCTCAAATACCTGGTCAGTTTGTTCCATGTTTTCTTCCTTGACTATTCTCATTACATCATTCATGGAAGTATAGGGGAAGTGTAAATTATAACGGCAATCAATTGTTTTTTTTATTATTTCAGCATTTTGTAATGCTTCTTTTGCTGCACTCCTATACGCATTTATTAAACCCCCTGTACCGAGCAGCGTGCCACCAAAATACCGTACAACAATAATCAGAATATTAGTAAGTCCAAATGATCTTATCTGTCCCAAAATAGGATTACCTGCCGTGCCAGAAGGCTCTCCATCGTCATTAACCCTCCAGTTATCATCAGTTGTACCAAGTTTATAAGCATAGCAATGGTGACGGGCATCATGATATTGCTTTCTTATATTTTCCAGTATTCCCCTTATTTCATCATCTGAAACTACAGGAACAGCTATCCCAATAAACTTACTTCCCCTGTCTTTGAAACGACCTGTTGATTGCTTACTGATACTTTTATATTCGTCTTCCATTAATTTGAACTGATTAAATATAGCTCAGAAAAATTATAGTCAGAACAGATAAAACTATTCCTGCTTTATTTAATATACTCAATTTCTCACCGAAAAGAATAAGAGCTATTATAACAGATAGTACAACTATACCCATATTATTTATGCCAAATACTATAGAACTATCAAATATATTACTTTCTAGGGCCATAATAATACCATATAATGAACCAAAATTAACGAACCCGAGTATAATACCGGCAATGATTACCATAAACACACTTTTATTTCTTATCGTACTTTTTCTGAACAGGCTGAAGATAATCCCTGTAATAGCTGAAATGGAAAACAGAATTGATGAAAACATTATTGGTCCCTGGTCAACGATATGTACTTCCTGTGTGTATTTAATAAGCGAGTCTATCAATCCTGTACCCATGAAAAGGATAACTGGAAATAATACTACCAGTAAACCTTTATTTTTTGCTTTATTCCTGTTATAAGTTGTCATGAAAACTGATAGTAAGGCGAGGAGTATCCCCGTTATTTTAAGTACACTAACAGTTTCATTAAAATAAAAAAGAGAGAAGGTAATAGGTATTACAACCGACATTTTGGAAGCAACTGTTGTTACTGCAATCCCTGCCTTTTGTGTGGATATGGCTATCACAAAAAACATTACTATGAATAGAATACCAATAATAACAGCCATTGGCATCCATCCTGCAACAAGATCAGATCTTTCAGGAAGACCACCAATGGCAAATCCAAGAATGGCCGCGGTAAAATAATTAATGACTATTATCCTGAATATATCCAGTTTAATATTACCGGCTATTTTGAAAACAACCATTATACCGGTGGTTGATATTATGCATAATAGAAGATATATCATTTTTGTCCCTTATTGTATTTTTTGAGTAATGAGTTAATTATTGAATGTATTAATCTGATATCCTTTGTTGAAGCCAGGGATATGCGTTCCATTATCCTTCCTTTCAGTGTCTTATTTTTGGCGATTACAGTATCAGATAACAGGTAGTTAATTTTAATTATGAGTTGCTTTAGAGAGGCTTCCTCAGGATTCTTTTTTATGCCAGGACTTCCATTTCTATCAATATCACTCAACATATATGCATATATCATTACTGCCTGTGAAAGGTTCAGTAAAGGATAATTTACAGCCATTGAAATATTACTTGTTATATCACATGATGCCATCTGTGAATTGCTCAGACCAGATTCTTCGCCCCCGAATACGAGTGCTATTTTACTGTAATCATTCTGCCTCTCTTCCAAAAAGGATTTAAGTTCCCCAATCTCAATATATTCACTTTTTGAGATTCTATGTCTTGTAGTAGTGCCTATAATCAAATCATAACCTTCAGCCGCTTCTTTGAGATTTGAGAAAACCTTTGCTTTGTCAAGTATATCTTTTGATCCATGTGCTAGCCACTGCGCTTTGCCAGTTTTGTAATCGCAAGGATTAACCAGACAAAGCTTTCTAAAACCCATGGTTTTAATGGCACGAGCTGCTGATCCGATATTCTCGGGCACTCTTGGTTCAACAAGGATAAATGCTAAATCCACTATTTGAAATTTTATACAAATATTCCTAAAAAATAACTTATCAGAAAATAATATATAAATTTGTCAGTACTTACAGAAATAATGAGGTGATGAATGTACTTTTAGACGAGAAAGATCTTAATAAGCTTATTGTTGTTGGTGACAGGATACTGATAAAACCAAAAACTCCACAATCAAAGACTAAATCAGGTCTTTATCTTCCTCCTGGTGTTCACGAAAATGAGAAGGTACAGGTTGGCTATGTGCTTAAAGTAGGCCCTGGATATCCTATACCAGCAATTACCGATGTTGATGAACCATGGAAGAGGAGAAACGAGGAGCCACAATATGTTCCACTACAGCCAAAGGAGGGAGACCTGGCTGTATATATGCAGGATACATCTGTAGAAATAGAGTTTAATAAAGAAAAATATGTGGTTGTTTCTCAGTCCAGCATATTGCTTCTTGCCAGGGACGAAGGTTTATTTGAGTAAATTGTTTCTTATCATAAGGTTCTAAAAATTATTATTTCTATGAAATCCAGATCTTTTATCCTTTTAGTATTTTTGTTTATCATAATTGCAGGGGTTGTTGTACTTATTACATTACGAAATGCAAAGTATAAAGACCTTAAAGATCGTGTAGCTTCTTACTCCGGCAGTAAAAGCTGCCAGCCATGCCATGAAAGATTTTACCAGTTGTGGCATGATTCTCACCAT
Source organism: Bacteroidales bacterium (assembly GCA_003518245.1). Classification (GTDB taxonomy): domain Bacteria; phylum Bacteroidota; class Bacteroidia; order Bacteroidales; family VadinHA17; genus UBA9300. Next base: position 5,788 of record DOZA01000339.1, read on the forward strand.
GGAATGGCAATGCAACCTGTTACCAGGAAATTCGTGGAGGATAATATAAAAACTTTCAACCAGAGAATAAAGGTAGGGACTGATATATTTGAAGTTACGATGGAGGGAGATACCCTGGTTTTTAAGGAGACAAAGAGATCAGGTCAGTTAGCTAAATACCCGGCTATACATACTATGGGCGGTAAGTATATTTATTATTTCCTTACTCCTCTTGAAGGAGGACGCTTACAGGTTCTTCCGCTGGCTTATGATTGTAAGACCGATAGCTGGTATAATAATCCTGAAAGCGGGGTCAGGCATTTTGAAACACTCGAAGATGCACCACTTGACTGGATGAATCATCTATATACCTTTAATACAACCTGTTATAATTGTCACGTTAGCCAGCTTGAGACAAATTATGATCTGGATCAAAATACATATAATACTACATGGAGGGAACCCGGGATAAATTGTGAAACATGCCACGGACCATGTTATGATCATATAGTGGAATGTGTAAAAGCAGGTGATGACAATATACCTGAAGACCTGAAAATTGTGCAGACAAGTAAATATACGCCTGATCAGAACAATGCAGCCTGTGGATCATGTCATGCTAAAGCTACTGTTATTGCCCAGGAATATGAACCTAGAGCAAGGTTTTATGATTATTTCGATCTTATTACCCTTGAGAATCATGATTTTTATGCCGATGGACGTGATCTGGGAGAGAATTACACAATGACACTATGGGAAATGAATAAATGTTCTGCCAGTGGAGGCCTTCATTGTGTAGACTGTCATACATCGAGTGGGAGATACCGTTTTGCCGGTGAAAATGCCAATGACGCTTGCATGCCCTGCCACGCCGATAAAGTAAATAATGTAACTGCTCATACCTTTCATAAAGAAAATTCACCTGGTAGTGAATGTATTGCCTGTCATATGCCAAAAACAGTCTTTGCCAGGATGGACAGAAGTGATCACTCTTTTCGTCCACCTATGCCACGTGCAACAATGGCTTTTGGTTCCCCGAACGCATGTAATATATGTCATGATGATAAAGATGCTGAATGGTCTGAAAGAGAAATAATGAATACTCACAGGCGTGAATACCAGAACGAGACAATTGAAAATGGATACCTGATAAGAAAAGCAAGGGCAGGAGACTGGTCTGATCTGGATAAAATACTGGCAGGCCTTAATGAAAACAAATTCGATAAGGTTTATACCACCTCATTTATTCGCTTGCTTGAAAATTGCGCTGACACGGCAAAATGGGATGTGATTCTCAAACTCACTCATCATGAATCTCCCCTGGTCAGAGGAGCTGCGGCTCACAGCCTATATAGTAATTATTCAAAACAGGCGTTCAGTCGACTGGTTGAAATGGTTGAGGACGATTATAGGGTGGTAAGATTGAATGCCACTTTTTCAATAAGTTCCTTTCCTGTGGAATATATAACGGAGCAGAACAGGATTAAGATATCAGAAGCACTTGCCGAATATGAAAACTCACTGGTAACACATCCTGATAACTGGTCGGCTCATTATAATCTTGGTAACTATTACAGTAATCTTAATGATTTTGATAAAGCCCTGAAAGCCTATTATAATTCTATAAAAATCTATCCTGAAGCTATTATGCCTATGGTCAACGCCGGTTTTGTAAATTCGCTTAAGGGAGATTACAGCCAAGCCAAAAACCTTTTTAAAAGGGCATTATCATATGCACCTGACCATGAGGCTGCTTTACTTAACCTTGCATTATTGTATGGTGAGACAGGTAATGGCGAACTTGCGAAACAATATTTTAAACGCCTGATGGATGTCAGTGAAAACAATTCAATAGCAGCTTATAACCTTGCAATCCTTGAGTCAGGTAATGATACCGGGAAAGCTGTTGAACTAAGCAGGAAAGCTATGGAATGGGATCCGGATAATGCAAAATATGCTTATACACACGCTTTCTACCTGGCTGAGTATGATAATACAGCAGATGCAAAAAAGTTACTTGGAGACCTTATAGAAAAATTTCCTTCTTTTATTGATTCCTATTTCCTCCTGTCAGACATTTATGCCAGTGAAGATAAATCAGGTATGGCTGTCGACATAATAAATAAGGCACTCAATAATCAAAACATCACAATGGAAGAAAAACAAGCATTGCTAAACAGGTTGAATGAGCTTGAAAAAAATGAGAATTAGCAGATTCAAAACTATCCTTTATAATAATGTAATACTATATAATGTAAAGGAAGAATATCCGGAACATTCATTATTTTATATTAACCTGGACATCCCACTGCATGAAGACCTGAAACAATTATTTTCACATTTGTCAGATTATCTCAATGCTTATAAGCTAAATGTATTATCTGGTTTTGCATTTGGGTTTAAGCGTTCTTTTTTTGATGACTTGCCCGGTATATTATCTGACTTGATATTCCTGATGCACAATATTTTTGCTGGTTGCCAGATCCAACTTATTTGTACTGACAGTAATAAGGTCATCTCAAAATATTACCAGGAGGGAGCAAGTATTAAAACACTTGATCATCTGGGCTCACAACTTGTTTATGTAAGTAATATTCAGCCTGTTATAACAGGTAATTATTATAATCAGACATTTTCCTCATTCATGTTGATGGCTGATATTATCAGGGATCATGGCATAAGCTATAAAGAACTTGTCCGGACCTGGCTATATGTTGATAATATACTCGATTGGTATAATACACTTAATAAAGTACGTAACGACTTTTACAGACATGAAGGTATATTTGATGGATTAATACCTGCAAGCACCGGCATAGGTCTGGGAAATGTCTATAATAAATGTATTCTGGTCAATGCCTTATGTATAAAAGGGCAAGACACAGATGATATGATCAGGATGGTTGATTCACCTCTTCAGTGTTCTGCTACAGATTACAAAAGCTCTTTCAGCAGGGGAGTGGAGATTAAACATCTTACATCCAGTAGATTGCTTGTTAGCGGCACAGCCTCAATTAGTGCAGGAGGTTATACCCTTCACACAGGCAGTGTGAAACGACAAATTGACCATACAATGAAAGTGGTCAGGGCTCTTTTGAAGGAAGAAAATTATGAATGGGAAAATATTGTACGTGCTATTGCCTATTTCAAAAAGCCTGAAGATATAAAGTATTTTAGAGATTATTGCCTTGAGAATGACATTGATATTTCTTATATGCTTACTGTTGGCGGTACTATATGCAGAGATGATCTATTATTTGAAATAGAATTAGATGCAGTTAAACAAATATGTCACTGATTGCTGTAAAGCAAATACTCCTTTACTTCATTATTGAATTCGTTAATATCACTATTCCACCTCTCCCTTTCATGGTTCAGAGAGCCATTATCTGTTATGACATGTCTTAACATACTATCGCCTGATAATATATCAAAAGGCATGAGCGCTTCTTCATATTCATATGGTGGATTTTTAAATAACAATTGGCCTGAAATGTCATTTATCTTTTTGAATATGCATGCAGCAGTATACACTGGTTCATATAGATTATAGTCTGTTATATATATTTGCAAACCTCTGCAATATTCGTCCTTAAATTTATGGAAGGTTGGAATGAAATTATGTTCCCTGAATGCACAACCGGGTATTTTCATTTTCTTTAATTCATTAATAATTAGCCCTATATCAAGGAACGGGGCGCCGCATAATTCAAAAGGCAGGGTAGTGCCCCGTGCTTCTGATATATTAAGTGCTTCAGCCAGCACCATTCCGGGGTATACCTTTGCAGTACTTGTAGCCGGCATATTGGGAGAAGGCAGAACCCATGGCAAGCCTGTATCCTCCCATACCATTTGCCTTTTCCATCCTTCCATTTTTATTATATGAAGATGACAGTTTATGTCCTCTTTTTCGTTAATCCATAATGCCATTTCACCCATGGTCATTCCATGGCATAAAGGTATTTCTGCACCTCCGACGAAAGTGTAATACTGTCTCTTCAGTATAGCACCATCCCTTTTTATACCACCAAGGGGATTGGGCCTGTCTATAAGAACTACAGGTATTTCTTTTTTTGCACATGATTCCAGGCAGTGTTTCATGGTCCATACATATGTATACGGCCTGGTTCCCACATCCTGGAGATCAACAATAAAAATTTCAATTCCTTCCAGCATATCAACAGTTGGTATACGTGTCTTGCCATATAAACTGTATACAGGGACTTCAAGTTCAGGATGGATAAAACCTTCCCATTCAATCATATTATCCTGGGTTTGACCGAACAAGCCATGTTGAGGACCGAAAACCGCTGCAAGAGTAGTCATTTCATGCTTATGTATAATGTCAATAATATGATTATATTCCCTGTTAATGCTTGAAGCATGGGATAAAACGCCGGTTTTTTTTTTGTTAATCATAGGTATCACCTGGCGTTCAAAATTATCTAAACCTGTTCGTACCATATATGCCTGAATATGCTTTTATATTGAAAATAAACAAATGATTAATATTTAGCGTTTAATATATAAATTAAATAACTAGAGTAAAATAAATATAAAATGTTCATTAATCAATTTAAGAAATTAACTTTGCAATAATAAAAATTGAGAAAACTGATATAAAGCTTTATTTTATTAGCAGGAGTGTAACCAGTAAAAATTGTTTTCAACAACCCGGCAGATGTTAAGACAGGGTTTTTAATGGGTTTATAAGTATTATGAAAACAAATAAAATATTTTTTAAGATATCACTAACAATATTATTACTCGTTTTTGGTTTTGTATCATCATCATTTACGCCTGAGAATAATGAACCATCGAGTGTTGCTCCAAGAGTAAAGAATATTATACTTTTGATAGGTGATGGCATGGGCATCACTCATATCTCAGGTCTTATGTCAGTAAGCGGGCACAATCTGAATATGACTACGGCTAAGCATATTGGTTTTACCCAGACTCATTCATATGATAATTATGTAACTGATTCAGCTGCTTCCGGCACAGCGATAGCATCAGGAAAGAAAACAAAAAACGGTATGATAGGGATGGATCCCGATAGCAATAATGTGGTTCTCATTACTGAAAAAGTGAGAAAACAGAAAAAAATGTCTTTTGGTGTGGTCAGCACAAGTGCTGTTACACATGCAACACCCGCATCATTTGTGGCTCACAATATTAGCAGGAATGATTATGAAGGTATTGCTCTTGATTTCGTAAGAACACAGCCAGATGTATTTATTGGAGGAGGAAAGGCTAATTTCATGAACAGAAGAGATCAGCGCGATCTTATAAAAGTGCTTGAAAGGAATGATTATGAAGTTGTTTATACTATGGAGGAATTAAAGAATGCTGATGGAGAAAAAGTGGCAGGTTTACTGGCTGATGAACACATGCCCAGATTCTCAGAGGGGAGGGATTATATGCTTGCTGAGGCAACATATAAAGCTATAGAACTCCTTAGCCGCAACGACAGGGGTTTTTTCCTTATGGTTGAAGCTTCACAGATTGACTGGGGCGGGCATAGCAATGATGCACAGTATATTCTTGAAGAAGCTTATGATCTTGATGTTGCCCTGGGTGTTGCACTTACTTTTGCATTAAATGATCGCAATACCCTGGTATTATTAACGGCCGATCATGAAACAGGTGGAATGTCCCTCACAGGTGGTAACATAGAAGAAAAATCTATAATTGCTAAATTTACAACAACTACACATACAGGTGTTATCGTTCCTGTTTTTGCTTTTGGTGCCGGTGCGGAATATTTTACCGGCTTTTATGATAATACAGAACTAAATGAAAAAATGTGCGAGGTTTTAAGACTTCGTTAAATGCAATACTTACCCTTGGATAGTATTAAAAAGATTATTAAACGGGTAGCTCTTAATATGAAGAGCTATGTAATAATCTTCTATTTCATTGCCATCAGCTTTATAAACGCACAGGATGTTCAAATACTCAATATCGATTCTGAATTACATTTGAGCAGTTTGCTTGCTGAGGTTTCAGGTATGTGTTATTATAAAAATAATATTTATGCCATTAACGATGGAGGCAATGGCTCTTATATATTCAAACTTGACCTGTTAACCGGAGAAATAAAACAGAAATACAGGCTTGAGAACATTAGAAATAGAGACTGGGAAGAATTATCAGTATATGATGGTTATCTATATATAGGGGATTTTGGTAATAACAGGGGTAACAGAACAGACCTTTCCATTCACAGGGTTAATATTAAGGACCTTGGTAAATCTAAACCTCCTTTTTTAACTACATGGATGGATTATCTTGCAAGAAATAAGAAAGGTGCTTACCCTCGTGATCATGCATGGGATTGTGAGGCTATGACTGTTACTTCAAATGGAATATTCTGTTTCTCCAAAGATCGCAAGGATTATAATACCCAGATGTATAAGCTTATTGAAGGAGAAAAGAATATTCTAAATCCCATACAGTCATTCAACACCGGATTCCTTGTAACAGGAGCCTATTATCATAGCATTGATAGATCACTTTATCTTTGTGGGTATAGAAAAGGTGAAACATACTTATTGCATTTCAGGACTGCTGATACTATAAGGTTTTCAGGTCATTACAATAAATATATTATACCTGAACTAAAAAACACACAGGTTGAATCAGTTTTTGTCTTGGGGGATTATATTTACCTTGCATCTGAAAGAACACGGAAAAGGCCGGCTATTTACAAGATAAAGGTTTCAAGTCTTAATTAAGATGAAAAAAGAGAAAGAAAAGACAGGTTTATACCTTCCACTTGTTGAACAGTTTTATTCAATCCAGGGTGAAGGATATCATACGGGGAAAGCAGCCTTTTTTATTCGTGTTGGTGGATGTGATGTTGGCTGCAGCTGGTGTGATACAAAGTTTGCATGGGATCCTGAATATCATGAGATGACACATATTGATTCAATAATAAATGCTGTTATTGAATCCGGGGCTGATTCAGTTGTGGTGACCGGAGGTGAACCATTAATGTATAACATGGATCCTCTCTGCAAAGAATTGAAAAGGATAAATATTACAACTTACCTGGAGACTTCAGGTTCACATGAATTATCAGGTCAATGGGACTGGATTTGTTTGTCACCAAAAAAAAACCTGCCACCGGTAAAAGGAATTTGTAGTTTGGCAGGAGAATTGAAGGTAGTAATTCAGAATAAAGATGATTTAAACTGGGCCGAGAAGTACAGAGCTAAGGTTCCTGATGATTGTAAGATTTATTTACAACCTGAGTGGAGCAAGGTTAAGGAAATAATGCCTGTACTGGTTGAATATGTAAAACACCATACAGAATGGTCAATATCACTTCAAAGTCACAAATATATGGGTATACCTTAGGTGTATTGCTTAAGACCATTATTATAATGCTTTTTTTCAGCCAGCCTTATTTATTGCTGGCACAGGAACTTCATACAAGGTCAAACAAGGCACTTAAGGCATATAATGAAGCTAAAACAGCTTATGATTTTATCAATTATAAAGAAGCTGAACATTATCTGCTCGATGCTGTGAAGATAGACCCTGGGTTTATTGAGGCTCATCTTTTGCTGGCGGAATTATCTAAGGATATACTTAAATACAAGCAGTCAGCTGAAGCATACCATAACTTAGTACTTATTGATTCTACTTTTTTTATACCCGCCTGGTATGGATATGGAGAAGTGCAGTTTATGCTGGGTAATTATATTGAAGCAAAAAATAAATTTTATATATATCTAAAATTGACAGACAATAAGTCTGTTAATGCTGTAAGGGCCAGGAAATATATTATGGATTGTGATTTTGCCTTGGAAGCTATATTGAAGCCAGTAGACTTTAATCCTGTTAGCCTTGGTGATGCAATTAATACAGGGGATGATGAGTACTGGCCGGCTATTACTGCTGATGATAATATGCTTCTGTTTACCCGCCTGAGTATGATCAGGCCAAAGAACAGGATGGGAAAGGAATTCCAGGAGGATTTCTACTATAGTTACCGTATAGATGGTAAATGGACAAAAGCCATAAATGCCGGTTATCCTTTAAATACTTCGTATAATGAAGGAGCCCAGACATTGGAAGCAGCAGGGAATTATATGTATTTCACAGCCTGTAACCGTGAAGATGGGAAGGGTGGTTGTGATATCTATTATTCAGCAAGGACAGATAATGGATGGAAGAAAGGAATTAATATTAATGGCCCGGTAAATACTCCTTACTGGGAATCGCAGCCATCACTTACTTCTGATGGATTAAGATTGTTCTTTGTCAGTAACAGGCCAGGAGGGCAGGGGGGCATGGATATATGGGTGAGCCGGCTGATAAAGGATGGAAAGTGGTCTGAACCGGTTAACCTGGGAGATGCTATTAACACACCCGGGGATGAAATGTCACCATTTATTCACTTCGATGGGAAAACATTATATTTCTCGTCAAATGGCAGACCTTGCATGGGAGGATTTGATATTTTTATGTCTCAACTGCAGAAGGATAGTACATGGGCAGTGCCGGAGAACCTGGGATACCCTATTAACACGCAAACCGATGAAATAGGCATGGTAATAAATTCATCGGGTGAAGTTGCATATTTCTCATCCAAGATAAATACTCTTAAAGGCCGTGATCTTTATTATTTTGAGATGCCTGAATCATTAAGACCTGATCCTGTTTCATACCTTAAAGGTAAAGTACTGGATAAAATAACAGGCAGGGAACTTAAAGCCACGTATGAGCTTATAAATCTGAGTTCAAAAAGGAGGGTAATACAATCATTTACAGATTCAGATGGTAATTTCCTTGTATGCCTGCCGGCAGGACATAACTATGGCATTAACGTCAGTAGTGATGGTTACCTGTTTTATTCTGAAAATTTTATGCTGGAAGGTGAACATAGTTCATTTGAACCATTTGAGAAAATAATTCGCCTAAGCCCTATAAGTGTGGGTCAACAGATGTCACTTCATAATGTTTTTTTCGCATTTGATTCATGGAAGTTAAGAGAGGAATCATTACTCGAACTGGATAAACTGTATAAACTGCTGGAAAAAACACCGGGCATGGTAATTGAGATAGGCGGTCATACTGATTCATCCGGTAGCGATGAACATAATCTTGTCCTTTCGGAAAAACGTGCCATTGTTGTGCGTGAATATCTTATAAACCGTGGTTTGTCACCTGACAGGCTTAAATATAAGGGGTATGGCGAAAAAGTGCCTCTTTATGATAATACAAGTGAAGAAGGCAAACGAAAAAACAGGAGGACTGATATACGTATATTAAAGGTTTCAAAATAAAAAGACAGAGCACTTCGGGAGAGTGCTCTGTCACCCATTATCTGGCAGACATATTTAAAAGGTGAAAGGATTCTGTTCACTATCAGATTGCGATTCTGGAAGAAACAGGTTCAGATTTACCTTTTTTCATTACATTATGTTCCGGAACTGAAAAATACATAGCAGTTCCATTTAAACCATTTGGTCGTATCCATATTTTCCCGTCCATGCTTTCTATAAGCTTACGGGAAAGAATAAAAGAAACAGTGGTGAAAGTATTCTGGTATTTGCCCAGATACTTAGCAATATTATCACAGGTAAGCAGTTCCTGATTTTTAGTGTAACCAATCCCCGAGTCAATAACGTAAAACTCAAGCCTGTTTTTTTTCTTGCTGTAACCCATTTTAATGTATCCTGATTCCGTATTTTCCAGGGCATTGAAAAAGAGATTTTTTAAAACCCGAATAATCTTCTCTTTATCAATATAGAGATCATCATCACCAGATCTTTCATCAAGCATCAGTGTAACCTTATTCTTATCAAACCTGCTGATCGAATTGTTCAGGTCGCTCAGAACTTCTTTCAGCAGGGTATTTAGCCTGCATTTGGTGATTGTGGATCTTGGACCATCGGAATCTATTAAAGCTGAATCAAGAAAATTATCAAATAGTGTAATTAACTGGTCGCATGAATTCATGATATGATTATTATACTCTTTCCGCTCATTCTCCGTGCAGTTATCATTATTGCTCAAAAATGAAAATGCTACGATTGAGTTCATGTAAGTTCTTACTTCATGAGACAATCCTGTCAGTATGGAAGGAGTATTTAGCATATCAGTGTTATGTAAAGGTTTCATATTTTCTGACTCGTCATTATCAACATATTGTGATGTCTTCTCCATATTTCCCCCAAAAGTCATAAACATCTTCCTTGTATTATTTACCACGTACCTTCTTTATTTTATTTTTTTCAAAATTTTCCTGGCTTCTTTCTTATGCCTGTTTTCAGAATTTACTACACCTTCAAGCATTTGCCTGGCCCTGTTTTCCTGTCCTATTTGTACATAACACACACCCAGGTAGAAAGTGGCATCTTCAATAAAAAGGTTATCATTATCCTTAACTACTTTATTGAATGAGCCTATAGCTTCGGTATATTGTTTAATTTGCATATGTGAAAATCCTTTAAGGAATTCAACCTGCATATCTGCATCGATCACCATGTTAAACCATTTGATGGCTTCGGTATAATTACCTGATTTATAATATTCTGTTGCTTTGTTATAAGCATTGTCCAGGCTGCTTGTAACAGCACGTGTTGTTGTAAGGGGTGAATATTCCTGTAAATATTTCACAGTATTATCCTGCGCAGAGTTATTCCTTAGAACATAAATGCTGATGGTGCCTATTAATATAAGACCGGCAAATATTGCGGCATATTGTATAACCTGTCTTGCAGCAACTTTTCTTTTGGCAGTTGCTTTTCTATGCCTTGCTTCAGCATTCATAAGTGTTTTCCTGAAGTCTATAGCATCTTGGTTGTCAATATATATGTTGACCTTTCTGCGCAGCTCCAGCTCTTTCTTCAGGCCAGGGTTCCCCTTTAGTTCTGCCTCGAACCATTTCTTTTCTGCGCCATGCATGCTACCCTCCAGATATCTTTCGATAAAACGGGTAAATTCAATTTTTTTCATAACCATTTATTATTTCATGCGACATTAATATGCTGTTTATATAATATTCATAACCTATTTCTTAAACTTGTAATCATCTCATTATCAATATAATTGATAGTGATAGGCAAGTACACTTGTTGACACTGACCTGCAATAAAGCAAGGTTATGTCAGACCATGGCACAATTCTATTATGCCTTTAATATAGTATTTTAAGATACCTTAGTAAACCGGCCTGTTCATGGTTAACCGGAACCGTTTTCAAAACAGTTTTAGTATGTTACAGATCGCTGTATTTTTCTTCCTGTGATCCTGCTGTTAGATTTCAGGTTCTGTGATAGGTGGAACATTCATTCCTTTTTCATTATCCGGACCACTGCCTCGAACGAGTATCATTTCTTCGTCTGAAAGTAAAAATTCATTGAAGTTCTCAAATTTTTCCTGATTCTGTGATTTCATTTTTTTAAATTTTTGGTTACACTTTAAATTAATCGGGTTTTAATATTACGTTACATATATACATGTCGTTTTTACCGCTTTTGTGACATGAAAAAATGAAAAAAAATCACTCTTTTTTTTTAAAACCCAGATTTACAGGAAAGTACATTAATTTTTTTTTTTGGCTTTTAGAGTTCTTATTTTGATATTTGGATGTTTTAAGCATATAGCATTAAAATAAATGAAGATTAACCTCAGATATTTAGTCTTATTGTTAACAGTTGTATTATGCTTCAATCAGGGTATAAAACCTTCCCCCTTGTTCCCTGAAAGCAATAATGATTCATTATTAATTACCAGTAAACTTAACAGTTTTAAACGTGCTTTGCAAGAAAGCAGCCCTGATGCAAGCGATTATTATAACTGGATATTGGACTATTTAAGCTCCGGCAATGTCAGTGACAGCATTATTTTATCTGATTGTTACTACTATACCGGAACATATAAATATATTGGAACATCTTTTGATGAAGCAAAAGCTCTGCTTCAAAAATCTATTATTTACAGGAATGCAGCTGACAGCATTGATGATATATATGCAAAGGCCAGAACCAACCTTGGTCTTTCTTTCTTGTATACCGGGGAACTGGAAAAAGCCATTGAAAATCTGGAGATGGCCCTTATAACCAGAGAAAGATTATTTGGATCTGATTCAACGATCCTGATCAAAACATTTCTTAATCTTTCGGCTGCATATGTCGAGATGAATATGCACGAAAGATCATTAACAGCTTCGCAGAAAGGGATTAAACTGGCCGAGAAATACCCGGATAATGTTGATCTGAAGAATTTGATTAAATTATATTATAATTCAGGTGTCTCATATCTCAGGATCCTTGATTTTGGAAGGGCTAAAAGGAATTTTGAGATGGCATATTCACTCGTGGAAAATAATGTGGTTCTGGATCTTGATAAACTACTTTTATTATATAATTCCATTGCAGTATGTAATGATAAGCTCGGAGATTCAGTCTTATCAGATTATTATTTTCAGAAGGCTTTGAATTTGATTGATTCAACAGGGATATCAGGACAGTCGGTAAATATTGTTTACGATAATTATGCTTTTATTCTGGCTGATAAGGGTAATTACGAGCTGGCCAGGGATTATTTGTTATTATCTGTTGAAGAAGTTGAAAAGGAATATGGGAAAGAAAGCAGGAATAAGATCAGGCAGCTTCTGAGTTATTCTTATTTCCTGATGTATTATATGGATAATTACACAGAGGCAGAGAATATACTTAAGGATATAATGTCATATATTGATAAAAACCAGAGTGATATACACGTAAAATATGAAACATATCTGTATATGTCCAGGATAATGTATAATAAAGGCAGGAATACTCAGGCCTTGTATTATATAAATGATATAATTGACGACTCACTATATGTTCCCTCTAATATTCGTACTGAATTATATATCCAGAAGAGTAAAATATTGAAAAGGATTTCCGGTTCAGATAATACCATACAAACTCTTGAGGATGCGCTGTCAGCAATAGAACATGCATTATCTATTATAGAGTTTTCCAGGTTAAGGATAAATGAGGATGAGAGCAGGAGAATGGTCTCAGGTACATATTATGAAATCTTTGACATGGCAATGGATATTTTATGTAACTTATTTAGTTTGACCGGAGATATAACATACCATGAGAAGGCGTTCGCTATATCAGAAAAATCAAAAGCTGCAGGATTACTGGTTGCTACAAGGAACAACAGGGCTATGAATTTCCATCTTCCTGAAAACCTGGCAAACCTTGAAAAAGACCTGCTTGCCGATATAAGGGATTATAATGAAGTGATATATACTGAATCAGTAAAGCAAAAACCTGATAATGATATTATTAACCGGTATCGCCATCTTAGTGTATCTGCCGGTTTAAGATATGATTCACTGGTAAAGGTGTTTGAAAAGGACTATCCGCGGTATTATAACCTTAGACATAATACTGCAGTCAGTAATCTTAATGATATAAGAAGAAGTATTGGAAATGATGGTAATTTTATTGAATATTTTATTTCTGACAGTCTGTTGTATATCTTCCTGATAAATAAGAACAATTTCGTTGTCAGGGTTGAACAAACAGGTGTGGATTTCAAAAAAATGATTCTTGAATACCGCGATATAATTACCAATCCTTCCATAACTGAAGATGCAAGGGTACAGTATAATAAATTCATCAACCTGGCATCAGATTTATACAACAGGTTAATAAAACCTGTCAGTGATTACCTGGTTTCTGACAGGCTAATCATTTCACCTGATGATATACTATCCTATTTACCTTTTGAAACTCTTATCAGTGATAAACCGGGATATAGAGAAATAAACTACAGGGAGCTTGACTATCTTCTTAAAGAATATGAGATTATTTACGAATACTCTGGTACTATTCTTTCAGAAATAAGATCAACAAGGAGGAGTATTTCAAATAAGGTATTGAGTTTTGCCCCCGAATACAACAGTAATATTGATATTAATGATCTGATAATGAGCAGGCAGGTACACAGGGATAACCTGACAAATATACCTGGAGCGAGAGAAGAAGCTATATATATTAATAAGTTGCTGGGTGGTGAGCTATATATTGATGATAAAGCTACAGAAAGCATATTCAAAAGAAGAATAAGTGCGGGCGATATTATACACCTGGCCATGCATGCCTTTTTGAATGACCGTAATCCAATGTATTCAAAAATGATATTCAGCATGGATAGTGACACAATAGAAGATGGTATGCTTAATACATACGAGGTATATAATATCCCTATAAGATCAAAGATGTTATTTCTGAGTTCATGTAATACGGGCATTGGTTACCTGCAATCTGGTGAAGGAGTAATGAGCCTGGCAAGGGGGTTCTTTTATTCAGGATGCCCGAGTGTTATAATGTCGTTATGGGAGGTTGATGACCGATCAGAAAGTGATTTAGTAAAGGAGTTTTATCTAAACCTGAAGAAAGGTTTAACAAAAAGCAAGTCCTTAAGGAAAGCAAGGATTGAATACCTGGCTGGTGCTGATCAGATGAGATCACATCCCTATTTCTGGAGTGCCCTTGTAATATTGGGGAATGATGAGGCTGTATATTTACCTTTTAAAAGGTATCTGCTGCTAGGATTTTTTGTAGTTATTCTCTTTCTTGTTGCAGGCTATTATCGCAGGTCAGAATCATTGTAATCATTATAATCAGGATCAGCTTTCACTATTTTAATAAGTGCCTCTTTACACAGATATTTTTTACGACGCGCATAATTTTCAGATTTATATTTCATTTTCCTCGATATATCACCATAATTACACCTGTTGATAATCATATTAAGCACCTCCTGACATTCAGGTTTCAGCTTTAGAAATGATCGTTGAACTATCTGTTCAAGGGGAATATCGAGTAGTGTGGAATGGTCAAATTCGTCAATAAATTCTTTATCTATATCAATTCTTTTCTTATTTTTCCTGAGATGTTCATGCCACAGGTTTTTTGATACACCAAACAGATAGCCTTTAACATCGGTTGCATCACCAAGGTTATTTTGTTGTATCTTCTTAAAAAGGACCATCATGGCATCCTGGAAAATATCATATGCATCATCTTCAGTACCAGTATTCTTAAGTACATATGATTTAACTGTATCGAAGAATGAATCATAGAGGAAATTAACAGATTTATCATCCCCCTTCCGCATTCCCTCTATTAATTTCTTATCTGAGTGTTTTTTTAACACATCAAAGTATTATTTCAGACAAATATACTATTTCCCACATAATTAACTCAATGATTTCTATCACTAAGCTATGTGCCTTTATATTTGAATAGAATCAAATTATAAATATATTTACACACTTTAAACTATTATTCGATATGTCATTCCCTTTTGAAAGACAAGCAGATGCTATGGATTGTGGGCCTGCCTGTCTGCAGATGGTTGCACGTTTCCATGGTAAAAAATTCAGTCTCTCTGAATTAAGGGAAAGGAGTTATATAACACGTGAGGGAGTCTCTTTCCTGGGAATATCAGAAGCAGCTGAGTCAATAGGGTTCAGAACAATAGGAGTACGAATACCATTTAATAAACTGGCTGAAGATACTCCCTTGCCATGTATTGTACACTGGCGTCAAAAACATTTTGTAGTAGTATATAAGGTAAAAAAAGATCATGTATACGTTGCCGACCCGGGGCGTGGACTAGTAAAATATTCCAGGGAGGAGTTTGAAAAAAACTGGGCTATGACCAGGATTAATGATGAAAAACTGGGACTCGTGCTTATATTGCAGCCCACTCCTGGATTCTATGAACAGGAAGAAACAGGAAAGGAAAAGTCTGGATTCGGTTTCTTAATGCGGTATATTAAATTGTATCGCAAGTATTTCTTCCAGATATTTCTTGGATTGTTCATCGGTAGTCTGATACAGCTTATTTTTCCCTTTCTTACCCAGTCTGTGATTGATATAGGTATAAATACACAGGACCTGGGGTTTATCTACCTTATACTGTTTGCCCAGCTGGCGCTCATTATTGGAAGGATGACAGTTGAATTTGTAAGGGGTTGGCTTTTATTGCATATAAGCACAAGGGTTAATGTAGCTATAGTCTCAGGTTTCCTATACAAGCTGATGGCCCTGCCTGTTTCTTACTTTGATAAGAAGTTAAGTGGCGATATATTGCAACGTATTGATGATAACCGTAGAATTGAGTCATTTCTGAGTAATACATCTCTAAACGTACTCTTTTCATTTGTTAACCTGCTAGTATTCGGTATAGTACTTGCTATCTACAATATTACCATACTCCTGGTTTTTATTGCAGGTACCATCCTTTATTTTGCCTGGGTATCTATTTTCATGCGTTCGCGTGCAAAACTTGATCATAAAAGGTTTAAACAATTATCCGATCATAATGCCAAGCTGATAGAGATCATTAATGGCATGCAGGAAATAAAGCTTACCCAGAGTGAAAAGAGCAAACGCTGGGGCTGGGAAACAATACAGGCATCACTCTTTAAAACAAGGGTAAAGGCAATGGGCCTTTCTCAATACCAGTTGGCAGGAGGCAGATTAATAAATGAAGCATCAAATGTACTGATTACAATTATAGCTGCAACAGCTGTTTTATCAGGTAGTATGACCCTGGGTATGATGCTGGCAGTACAGTTTATTATCGGGCAGTTAAATATTCCTGTTAACCAGATGGTGGTCTTTTTCAGGACCTCTCAGGATGCAAAAATGAGCCTTGACAGGCTTTCCGAGGTGCATACCAGTCCTTCAGAAGAGTCTGAGGAAGATATGAAACTGAAGAACCTGCCGGCAAAAAGGAGTATATATATTAATAATCTTTCATTCCAGTATGAAGGACCCAGGTCAACTTTTGTCCTTAAGGATATAGATATTGTAATACCTGAAAAAAAAGTTACTGCTGTTGTTGGAACAAGCGGAAGTGGAAAAACAACAATGTTGAAAATTATACTGGGTTTTTATAATCCAGTTGAAGGAAATATACTTGTGGGAGATACAAACCTGAGAAACCTGAGTCTGAAAATGTGGAGAGAGAGGGTAGGTGTTGTTATGCAGGATGGATATATTTTCCCTGACACTATAGCAAATAATATTGCCCCCGGACTGGAAATAATAGACAGGGATAAATTAATGAAGGCCCTCTCAATTGCAAATATTAGTGACTTTATTGATTCACTGCCCCTGGGAATAAACACCATGATAGGTCATAATGGACATGGACTGAGCCAGGGTCAGAAACAGAGAATATTAATAGCACGGGCAGTATATAAGAATCCTGATTATCTCTTTTTTGATGAAGCTACAAATTCACTCGATGCAGCAAATGAAAAGCAGATAGTATCAAATCTAAACGAGTTTTTTTCAGGCAAGACTGTAATGATAATTGCTCACAGGTTAAGTACCGTCAGGAATGCTGATAATATCGTTGTTATTGATAAGGGAAGAATGATTGAAAGTGGCACTCATCAGGATCTGGTTGATAGTAGAGGGACTTATTATAAACTTGTGCGTGACCAGCTTGAACTGGGGAATTGATCAATTATGAATAAACAACCACAGGAAATAAGATATTCACAACCTGTAGAGGATATTATGAATACACCTCCCAGGTCTCTGATACGCTGGGGCACTGTAATAGTAGCTGTGGTAATTATCCTCCTGATTTTTCTGTCATGGATAATAAAATATCCTTTTATCGTGATGGCTGATGCAATAATAACAACAGAAAATCCCCCGGCAAATATTATTGCAAGGGTATCAGGTAATATAGAACATCTCTTTGTCAACGATGGAGATGAAGTAGGCCGCGGATCAATTCTTGGTATAATGGAAACAACAGCCTCTTATGAAAGCATACAATGGTTAAGCTCTTTTCTGGATACAGTGGAAACAGCAGAATTATCACCAGCTTTCTCAAATAGTAGCAGGCAATTACCTGATAATCTGGTGCTCGGAGAGATACAAAATGATTTCTCGGTTTTTAGAAAAAGCTATTATGATTATATGAATCATATTGAAATAGACTATTACGGTAAAAAAATTGAAGCTGTAAAAGAAGAAATAAGTAGTATTGAAGATTATATTAACCAGTTGAAAAGTAAGGAAAGACTGAGAGTTTCTAACCTTGATGTAGAAAAGAACAAATACCTGCGTGATTCATTACTAAATGAACAAGATATTCTGCCGGACGCCGAGCTTGAAAATTCAAAACAGAAATTCTATTCGTTGAAAATTGAACTGGTGCAGGTTGTCCTGGAAGCATCATCCAGGCGTATTGACCTTGCATCAAAGAAACAGGAATTACAGGATTTAACAGCTGCACGTGAAGAAGAAAAACAGAAATACCTGTCGGCACTGGACAATGAACTTATGAAACTGAAAGCAAGACTTGACTGGTGGATACAGAACTACCTGCTGGTATCACCTATCAGAGGGAATGTTACTTTTACAAGATACTGGTCAGAAAACCAGTCTGTTACAGTAGGCGAAACAGTCATGACAGTAGTCCCGGAAGGTGATAATGAAATAATAGCACGCATAATGATGCCAATGAAAGGCTCAGGTAAGGTTAAAGAGGGGCAAAATGTAAATATTCAGCTTGAAGGCTATCCTTACCTTGAGTATGGTATGGTGCAGGGAATAATAGACTCAAGGTCGCTCGTACCGAGTGAAAACCTGTATGTTCTTGATGTTAGCTTACCTGGCGGACTGTCAACATTTTATGGTAAACAACTGGATTTCAACCAGAATATGGCAGGAAGGGCTGAAATAATTACAGAAGACATAAGGCTTATTGAAAGACTTGTTTATCCTTTCAAATACCTTGTAGAGAAAAACAGGGGATTTGAAAATCAGTAATAAGCTTTCTAATTATTACAAAAAATTTAGATTTTATAGCCAGTATGACCCTGTCATGAATATATGATAGTGTATAAGTCGCTGTTATACAATCACAAAACATAAAACTTATTAATACTTGAGTTTTTCTAAATAATTCGATATTTTCGTAACCTTGATAGATCTCAGATTTAATTTTTAATAAATCTGCTAATGTGCTCAAATAAAAGGATTAATTATGACTGTTATAAATCCGGATGATTCTGTTCGTGAAGAACAATTCGATGCAGAAAGTAAATCTGCCGAAACTAATGGTGAAAACAAAAAAGTTGAAATAAAGGCTGAATCTGATAAACCTGGTAAAGATGCTGAGAATTTACAACCTTCACCGGAAGAAAACTCTCCAAATACAGATGGTGAGGATTTGCAATCATCACCTGAAAAAGAATCTTCCTCCCTCGTTGT
>DOZA01000410.1 GCA_003518245.1 Bacteroidales bacterium
TAGCGGAATACCATTGGCCAGGATTTTCACAAAAACAGATAAGGTAAGGAGTAACATGCTATCAAAGAATCTAATAGTTCACGATAAGTTTATGTTGGAAACATGGGATAGTCTACCTCCCTCATTTATCAGCTCATCCTTGACAAAAATAGGACGAACTGAAATTCTGAATTATATTGAAGAAACTTTAATTTTTTTTAATAAGCCTCTTTAATGTAAACATGATTTTTGTAGTTTTGTAACGATCGTAAAACCTGTATCAAAAACTGAAAACCTCTCAGAAATGAACGGAAAATCACCATTAAAGATATTCTCCTGTCGCGCCTCCCGGTATATTGCTGAAAACATAGCCAAGAATCTTGGAGTAAGACTTGGGGAAAGTAGTGTGACTGAATTCAGTGATGGTGAATTCCAACCTCGTATAGATGAATCTGTAAGAGGTTGCTCAGTATTCATTATCCAGTCTACCTTTCCTCCTGCTGAAAATCTGATGGAGCTTCTACTGATGATTGATGCAGCAAAGAGGGCCTCTGCCTACAAGGTTATTGCTGTAATACCCTATTTTGGGCTGGCACGCCAGGACCGAAAAGACAGACCCAGAGTGTCAATAGGAGCAAAAGTAGTGGCCGACCTGCTCGAATCAGTAGGTGTCGACAGGGTGATGACCCTTGACCTGCATGCTGACCAGATACAGGCTTTCTTCAATGTTCCGGTGGATCACCTTTATGCTTCATTTCTTTTTGCCAACTATATTAAGGAAATGAATCTTGATAATCTGACAATATCGGCTCCGGATATGGGAGGATCAAAAAGAGCAAACGCTTATTCACGGCACCTCAGCTCTGAGTTGGTGCTTAGCTATAAACTCAGGAAGAAACCCAATGTAGTAGAAGAAATTTCAATTATTGGTGAAGTTAAAGACAGGAATGTAATTATTATCGATGATATGGTTGACACGGCCGGAACACTTACCCTTGCTGCTCAGGTAATAAAAGATAACGGGTCAAGGAGCATTCATGCTTTTGCCACTCATCCTGTACTGTCAGGACCGGCATACGAAAGAATTGAGAATTCACCTATTGAAAAACTAGTAGTTACAGATTCAATACCAAACGTAAGACCCTCACCTAAAATTGAAGTATTATCGGTTGCCAGGTTGTTCGCTGAAACAATAGATGCTGTATACCATAATGAGTCTATTAGTACTGGCTTTGTTTTTTAACAGTTTTTATCCTATATTTGCAGGCCAAAATTTTTACTAAATTATTTATTGTCAAATGTGTGATGGGAGGTCTTTAAGACTAAGATCTTGAGTAGCACAACTAAAAAGAGACAAATGAAAACCCTTGAAATTATTGCCGAGCAAAGAACTCAGACAGGCAAAAAAGAAACCAGGAAAATCAGGAATGAAGGAAATGTGCCATGTGTAATGTATGGTGGTGAAAAGATTTATCATTTCTATTCACATGAGAATAATTTTAAGGAGCTGGTTTATACACCTAATGTTTATATTATATCCCTTGATATTAACAATAAAAAGTATAAGGCTGTACTTAAAGATATTCAATTCCATCCTATTACTGACAGGATAAATCATATCGATTTTATGGAAGTGTCTGATGACAAGCCTGTTACTATAACAATGCCTGTTAATCTTACAGGTGAATCAGTAGGTTTGAAAGCCGGGGGCAAATTAAGGCTTAAAAGAAGACGAATGACAGTAAAAGGTAATATTGATGTATTACCTGATAAGATAGATATTGATATTACTGACCTTGATATCGGGCAAACCATCAAAGTGCATGAACTGAATTATGACGGTATTGAAATACTTGACCCACCGAGAGCAATGGTCGTAGCTGTTATATCTTCACGACTGGCAATGAAAGGGATGGAAATTACTGAGGAAGTTGAAGAAGTTGAAGGCGAAGTTGAAGGTGAAGAACCAGAAGGAGTAACTGAAAGCACAGAAGCAAAAGAAGAACATCAGGAAGCCGAAAACAAATAACCTGTTTATTAACTTTAAACAACCCATACCTTGAAATATCTGATTACAGGATTGGGTAATATTGGTGAGGAGTATAAAAATACCCGGCACAATATTGGATTCATAATACTTGATGCCTGGGCAAAAGAATCCAGTGTTACTTTTAGTGACAGACGTTATGGTTGTATTACCCAGGTGAAATACAAGGGACGTACCTTTGTCCTTCTCAAACCATCTACTTTTGTTAACAGGAGTGGAAATGCAGTCAGGTACTGGCTCAGGAAGGAAAAAATACCAACAGAAAACCTTCTCGTACTGGTCGATGACCTGTCAATACCCTTTGGATCAATGCGATTGAGATCAAAAGGAGGCGATGGAGGACATAACGGACTGGCTCATATTAATATGATCCTGGGGAATAGCAATTATGCCAGGCTCAGGTTTGGAATTGAAAATGACTTTATGACCGGTGGTCAGGTAAATTATGTCCTGGGCGAAATGACTGAGGATGAAAAAACAATACTGGCTAATCGAACAGACCTGGCCCTTGAAATAATAAAATCTTTCGGTACAATCGGTGTTGAACTTACAATGACAAAGTATAATAAAGAGGCTAAATCACTTGATAATGGTGAAGGGGAAAACAGCTGATCAGAGAATTGATAAGTTCCTGTGGACCGTAAGAATATTTAAGACAAGAAGTATGGCCACAGATGCATGCAGGAAAGGAAGGGTAATAATTAATGATATTCATGTAAAACCTGCAAGACAGATTGCTGTTGATGAAATAATAAAGGTCAAAAAGCCACCGGTGCTTTATACATACAGGATCAAAAATATTCCTCGGTCAAGAGTATCAGCCGGTATGGTAATTAATTTTATCGATGACCTTACCCCTGAGGAAGAAAAAACAAAGCTTGATATAAAAAACAAAACAGTAGTTGGTTACAGGTTCATGGGGACAGGTCGTCCCACAAAAAAAGAGAGACGTGACCTGGATAAACTAATGGATCAGTAAGCCCAGAGCAAATATTTTATTATTAACTTGGAACGATTAAAATAATTATTGAAATCAGCCTGAATTAAGAAGGCAATAAGCTGGCAGGTTGTTTATAATAATACAGGGTATGGGTAAAAATAATATAGAAAAAACCTCTGTAAGTTATGCCGTGCTTAAAGTAATTGCCAGATTATGGCATAACAATATATATTACAGGAAAGTAATAGTTATAGGCAGGGAAAACCTTAATAATAAATTTCCTAAAATCCTTGCCCCTAACCATCAGAATGCACTGATGGATGCAATGGCAATAGTATGTTCCACAAGAGGACAACAGGTTTACCTGGCAAGAGCCGATATTTTCAAAAAGAAATTCATAGCTTCCATTCTTTACTTTCTTAAATTACTTCCTGTATATCGCATCAGAGATGGCTATGACTCATTGAGACAGAATGATGAAATATTCAGGAAGATCATTGACGTACTTAAGAATAACAAACCCTTAGTTATATTACCTGAAGGTAATCATGCAGGCTACCGACGGCTTAGACAACTAAAGAAAGGTATTTTCAGAATAGCATTGCAAACAGAGGAATCGGAGAATTTCACCATGGGTATTAAAATTATACCTGTAGGGGTGGACTTTTCTGATTATCACCGATTCAGGTCTGTTCTGACCATTATTTACGGCAGGGCCATTGATGTGTCTGAATACAAAAAGCAGTATGAAGAAAATCCCAATGTGGCTTATAATATGTTCAGGAACAGGCTTTCTGACGAGCTTAAAAAATACATGGTCCATATTGACTCCGATCAAGACTACGAGGCACTGGATGCATTGAGGGAGATTGTAAATGGTAAATACAGCACCAGCAAAAAATATCCCAAAGTAAGCAGAGACAAACGGCTTATTAAAACAATGGAATCATTACAGCAAAAAGAACCGTCTAAATTTGAAGAAATATGCAATCTTACCCTCAAAATTAAACAACTGGCAAAAAACCTTAATGTGGGTTATTATCACCTGAACCGTACAAAACCACGTTTGGTATTTCATCTTGTTGCAATTGCCGGGCTTATTGTTTTGCTACCCCTTTTTCTTGCAGGCTGGCTGCTTAACTATATCTTTTATAAGATCCCAAAACTACCGCTGAAAAGCATTAAGGATATAATGTTTCATGGTTCAATAAGGTACGTCATTTCTCTTCTGCTTGGACTGATATTCCTTCCAGTATATGCAATCATTGCTTTTATTTTTATACCTGTCTGGTGGATTGCCCTGATAGCTATACTGCTTATAATACCAGCTGGAATATTTGCATGGAATTATACTCTCATGTGGAAAAAATTACTCGAAAGAATAAGGGTAAGAAAGTATATAAACAGGAAGAACACCGAGTACAAACTGTTAAGCGATGAATATTCAGCTTTGCTGGACGATATAAGGAAATTATAATATGGATTATAATAATAAAGTATTCTGGGTAACAGGTGCTTCTTCGGGTATAGGAGAAGCTCTTGTTTACGAACTCCTTGAACGCGGTGCAAAACTTATTGCATCATCTAATAAGCCTGATGACCTGGAGAAAGTAAAATCCAGGTGCAAAGGCAAAGAACATTTAATATCAACTGTGGCCTTTGATCTTGCCGATACAGACTCTATAGAAAGAATTGTAGCTGACCGATTTGAAGAGTACGGACAAATAGATGTTCTTATTAACCTGGGTGGTGTAAGTCAGAGGTCCAGAATTGAAGAAACACCTTTATGGCTTGACAGGAAGATAATGGAGATAAATTATTTTGGGACTATTGCCCTAAGTAAAGCTGTTTTACCGTATATGATTAAACAGGGATCGGGTTATATAATGGCTACAAGCAGCATATCAGGACGTTTTGGTTTTCCACTGCGTTCAGCTTACTCTGCCTCAAAACAGGCTATACATGGATTCATTGAAACACTGCAATTAGAAAACAAAAAAAACAATATTAGAGCCTCAGTAATCATACCGGGCAGGGTAAAAACAAATATTTCAATCAATGCACTAACACCTTCAGGTGCCACACATGGTAAAATGGATGAAGGACAGGCAAAGGGTATTTCACCACAAAAAGCAGCAAGAAAAATACTTAGGGGACTGGAACGAAAAAAAAGGGAAATTCTTGTTGGCGGAAATGAACTGTTAATGTTGTATATAAGGAAGTATTTTCCATCAATTTTCTTTAATATTGCAGACAAAATTAATCCCCATTAATTATAGACTAGTATAAAGGGGGAAAATAAATCAATAAAATGAAAAACTATCTTATCAGCGGAATTCAACAAATGGGTGTTGGGGTAATGAACCTGCATGAGGCATGGGAGTGGTACAGGAAGTTTTTTGGTATGGATGTACCAATATTTGAAGAAGAAGCTGAAGCAAAACTGATGCTACCCTATACAGGGGGTAAGCCGCGCATCCGTCATGCTGTGCTTGCTATGAATTTGCAAAGCGGAGGAGGTTTTGAGATATGGCAATATAAAGGAAGGAAGCCCAAAGATATTAAAAGTGAAATCCATGCTGGAGATCTGGGTATTTTTGCCTGCAAGATGAAGGTTAAAAATATTAACGACGCATTGAATCATTACAGCCATAAAGGGGCCAGAGTACTTGGAAAACCCTCAAAAGACCCTCGTGGCAGAAATACTTTCTTTTTAAAGGATCCTTATAATAATCTTTTTCAGTTTGTTGAAGCTAATGATTGGTTCCTGAATGAGAAAAAAGTAAACGGGGGTGCTTACGGAGCCGTTATTGGTGTTACAGATATTGAAAAATCATTGAAAGTATATTCAGATATACTTGGTTATGATAAAATACTATACGATAAAACAGATGTCTTCAGTGACTTCAACAACCTGCCCGGTGGTAATAATAAATTCAGGAGAGTACTGCTAACACAGAGCACACCATTCAGGGGTGCTTTCAGCAGGTTATTTGGCAATAGTTTTATAGAACTTATCAGTGTCCGGGACAGAAAACCAGCAAGGATATTTGAGGACCGGTACTGGGGGGACCCGGGATTTATTCATCTATGTTACGATATTAATGGGATGGATCAGCTTAAAGAGTACTGCCAGAAAGAGGGATATGGCTTTACTGTTGACAGTAAACACAGTCATGATGTTAATGGATTTGATATGGGCGAAGCAGCAGGTCATTTCGCCTATATTGAAGATCCTGATGGTACACTAATTGAATTTGTTGAGACACTTAAAATCCCGATAATGAAGAAATTGGGATGGTATATTAACCTGAGCAAGCGGAATCCTAAAAAGAACCTGCCTGCCTGGATATTAAAAATGCTTAGATATTCAAGGATTAAGGATAAGAACAGCAAATAATCATTAACCTTTTGTTTCAGCTTCCTTTTGTGCCCGGGTTTGGTTATCATGCAGTACCCGCATTATATTTCCTCCCCAGATCTTCTCAATCTCTTTACGTGAATAACCCCTTTTCAGCAATTCAAATGTAATATTTTTCATTTGAGAAACATCCATTACTCCTTCAATGCCTCCTCCCCCGTCAAAATCACTTCCAATACCTACATGATCAATTCCTATTAATTGCACAACATGATCAATATGATCAACAGCATCCTGCACATTAGCCAGCTTACGATACTTTCTCCATGCTTCATAATATTCTTTCCTGGCTTTCTCAAATTCTTCTTTAGAGAGGTTCTCAAAATTATCATACTTCTCCCTGAGTTCGGCCATTTTCTGTTCCAGTACCGGGTTGGGTTCTGGTTGCTTAAGATAATCACTGAGTATACATATCTGTATAACCCCGCCATTATCTTTAAGAGCTATCAACATATCATCAGATAGGTTGCGTGGGCTCTCACACAGCGCCCTGCATGAGGAGTGTGATGCTATAACAGGTGAGGTTGATAATTCAATAACATCATAAAAAGCTTCATCAGAGATATGTGATACATCAACCATCATACCCAGCCTGTTCATCTCTTTAACAACTTTCTCTCCAAATTCTGAAAGGCCATTATGTTCAGGCCCCTGTTCATCGGTGGAAGAATCACAAATATCATTATTACTCGTATGAGAAAGGGTAATATACCTGGCACCCAGATTATAAAATTCCTCAACCTTTGACAGGTCCTTACCCACAGGGTATCCATTTTCAATACCTATAAATGCTATTCTCTTGCCTGATTTCTTAATACGATAGGCATCGTCATCAGTAAAAGCCAATGCAGCTATATCTGCATTTTTCTCCACATTATTGTGTATTGCTTCGAAAATTTTGATTGTTCTATCATATACTTTTTCATAGGCTTCTGGTGTCCTCGGGCCCTGACCAATAAATACTGCAAAAAATTCAGCATCCAGCCCACCCTCTTTCATTCTTGGAAAATCAACACAACCATCATCATTCCTCACACCCAAGTCGAAACCTGAACGCATAAGCCTCATTGGAGTATCACAGTGCGTATCAACCGTTAAGATAGCTTGATGTATATTATCTGCCCTTTTTATTATTCGTGCTTCTTCATCACCGCAAGAAGAACATACAAAAAGCAACAGGGCAATAATCGCAATTGAATGAAACCTTTTCATAATATTATTATATTAATTATGTAAAACAAAATTAGAGAAAAAGAAATTCAGGAAAGAAAAAATGAAGCTATTTAAAAACAGCTTTTAGCAAGAAGCCCCTGACATCTCAGTCAGGGGCAGCCATGAAAAGAATGGGAAAATTGCTTTTGGACAGTAAAAGCATCATGTAAGCCTAGAGCTTAACAATCTTATAAACATTCTGTTTATTACCATTCTTTATCTTCAGGAAATACATTCCTGCAGGGTATTTCTGCATTTGTATTTCCTTTATCAGGACACCGGGCTTTATAATATCAGTATTAATAAGTCTGCTGTCGGGTCCTGATAAAAATATTTTTGTTTCACTACCTGTGGGCTCAGAAAATTTGATATTAAATGTTTCTCTTGCCGGGTTGGGATAAATCATTACTTCAAGATCAAGTACCGGATTTATCTCAATCCCTTGAACCAGGATCTTTGATTGCTGAAAACCCTGGGTAAGAACAAGCTCGCCACCCGGGGACTCAGCATTTGAGATAACAAGTTCACCAAGGGTCCAGCTAAGCGACATATTGTTATCACCTGAAAGATCATAACCTCCCGCACTGGATATAACCTGTTGCTTTACATCCTGGGCAGCCAGCCCGGCAAAAAGCACTACAGCAGGTAAAATGATTAAAAATCTTTTCATACAATATTGATACTACATTTTGTAGTTATGGTAAAAGTATAAAAAATAAGACCAAAAAGCAATTATCAAAAATAGTATTCAATCAACACATTATTTCTTTACACAAATCGCTGATAACTGGTGGTAAAGTTGCTATGCTTAAATAATTATTGAGTACGAAAAATACTATTTTTGTGCTCATTATGCATAGGGATAAACTAATTAACTGGTCAATACTTATCCTCCTGTCTCTTATCTGGGGTAGTTCGTTTATACTTATGAAGAAAGGGCTGAGATCATTTGATTCAATCCAGATAGCCTCTCTCAGGATCTTTATAAGTTATCTTTTCCTTATGCCCCTGGCAATTGCCAATATCCGTAAAATTAACAGGGATAATCTGTCAAGCTTAATAATAATAGGGCTCATTGGCAATGCCTTGCCTGCTTTTCTTTATCCTTTTGCACAGAGAAGGATAGACAGTTCTGTTGCAGGGATGCTCAATGCCCTGACTCCTCTTTTTACACTTTTAGCCGGCCTGGTGCTATACGGCAGGAAGGTAAGATGGAGTCAGGTGACAGGTATCGTTATTGGGCTAACAGGTGCTGCCGGATTATTATACCGGGATTCATTTTCATTTGACTCGCTGGGTTTGTGTATTGTTCTTGCAACCTTTTTTTATGGTATAAGCTCTAACCAGGTTACACTTATCAAGAATATTAACGGAGCTGTTATCACCTCACTGGCATTTTTCCTTATTGGTCCCCTGGCAGGTCTATCTCTTCTTATAAGTGATTTTGGGCCAGCACTTCAGACTGAAAACTGGTTGCAAAATCTTGGGTTTATCTCTATACTTTCAATTTTTGGATCGGGTATCGCTGTGGGTCTATTCAATATCCTGATACTAAGAACTTCACCCGTTTTTGCAAGCTCAGTAACATACCTTGCACCTATAGTATCAACTCTCTGGGGCTTTGCTGATGGGGAGAATATTACACTCTTTATGATAATTTCCGTAATTTGCATTCTTGCCGGTGTTTACCTTACTATAAAGCAAAAAAAACACGTATAAATAAATATATAGGATGAAAAAAAGGTTATGGCTGGTCTCTTTACTGGGAGGACTACTATGTGGCCTTGCATGGTACGATAAAGCTA
>DOZA01000104.1 GCA_003518245.1 Bacteroidales bacterium
ATTGAGCAGGTAGAGATAAGATCAGTGCTGACATGTGAATCAAAGAAAGGTGTTTGTGCCAAATGTTATGGACGTAACCTGGCAACAGGTAAGATGGTGCAGAAAGGTGAGGCTGTGGGCGTCATAGGTGCACAGAGTATTGGCGAACCGGGTACACAGCTTACTCTCCGTACATTCCACGTGGGAGGTACCGCATCCAATATAACTGCAGAATCAAGCATAGTAGCCCGTTATAATGGTGTTACTGAAATAGATGAGCTGAGGGTAGTTGAAAAAGATGATCCTGAGCTGGGTAAGATAAATATCGTCATTGGTAGGCTGGGTGAATTGAGGATCATAGATAAGAATACAGGGATTGTACTTACAACCCATACAATACCTTACGGATCAAAACTGTATATTAAACCAGGTGATGAAGTCAAAAAAGGTGACCTTATCTGTGAATGGGATCCTTTTAATGCTGTTATTATTTCTGAGATAGGAGGTGAGGTAACCTTTGAGAATCTTATTGAGGGTATTACTTTCAGGGAGGAGTCTGATGAACAGACAGGTTTCAAAGAAATGGTTATAACAGAAACAAGAGATAAAACGAAAAACCCGACGATCAAGATATCTGGTAGTAAAAAAGAAGTTACCAAGGTGTATAACCTTCCTGTTGGCGCTCACCTGATATCTGTAGAAGGTAACAAGGTTAATGCAGGCGATGTGCTGGTGAAAATACCAAGAGCTGTAGGTAAATCGGGTGATATTACCGGAGGTCTGCCGCGTGTAACAGAATTGTTTGAGGCACGTAATCCTTCAAATCCTGCTGTAGTTTCTGAGATTGACGGAGAAGTAAGTTTCGGAAAAATAAAGAGAGGGAATCGGGAGATTATAATAAAGTCAAAAGCCGGTGAAACAAAAAAATATCTTCTTCCCCTTTCAAAACAGATACTGGTACAGGAAAATGATTATGTAAGAGCGGGTATCCCATTGTCAGATGGTGCTATTACCCCGGCTGATATTCTGGCTATTAAGGGGCCCACAAAGGTACAGGAGTATATTGTTAACGAAATACAGGAAGTTTACAGACTGCAGGGAGTGAAGATCAATGATAAACATTTTGAGATCATTGTAAGACAAATGATGCGCAAAGTGGAAATTATCGATCCGGGTGATACTAAATTCCTTGAGAAACAGATAATTGACAAAATTGAATTCATGAATGAGAATGACTGGATATATGACAAGAAAGTAGTTGTTGATAAAGGTGATTCACAGACATTTAAATCAGGTCAGATTGTTACTGCCCGCAAACTTAGAGATGAAAACTCGATGCTCAAGAGAAGAGACCTTAAGGTTGTTGAGGCACGTGATGCTATCCCTGCTACCTCAAGTCAGGTGCTGCAGGGTATCACAAAGGCTGCATTACAGACAAAGAGCTTCTTTTCAGCTGCCTCATTCCAGGAGACAACAAAAGTACTTAACGAAGCAGCAATTCTTGGTAAGGTGGATGCACTTGAGGGCTTGAAAGAAAATGTCATAGTTGGCCATCTCATACCTGCAGGAACAGGAGACAGACTATATAATAATATTGTCGTGGGCTCGAAGGAAGAATATGATGCACTTGTACATGAGACCGATAATGAAAAAATTGAAGAAGCAGAAGAAGTAGAAGAAGAAAAGCAATAAAAAATCATGGATGAAAAAAGTAAAAATCCTAATCAGATCAATATTGAGTTAAATGAGGAAATAGCTCAGGGTATTTATTCAAACCTGGCTGTTATTACTCATTCTTCATCTGAATTTGTGGTTGATTTCATAAGGATCATGCCAGGGACCAAGAAGGCCCAGGTTAAATCAAGGATTATTCTTACACCCGAGCATGCGAAACGACTGCTGGGAGCCATGAATGATAATATCAAGAAGTATGAAGCTGTGCATGGACCTATTAAAGAAGTAAAAGGTTCTGGACCTGTAATGCCAATGAATTTCGGTGGTCCGACAGCACAGGCTTAAACCTGAATAACCCGGGGAAAAGCCTGCCAGTAAGTTGAATTCTGGCAGGCTTTTTGTCTTAATTAGCTGGTTATTAAGATTAGTGTGTGGTATATGCTTCTACTTCAAAATTGTGTTTACCACTTTTGTTTTGTAGCTTTGTACCGTAACACTTAACTAAATGAAGGTTTTAATCAAAATATTATTAACTGTAATAGTTATTCTCGCTCTTTCTGTCGGTTCGTGTAAGAAACAAGCAAAATGTGGTTGCGATGGTGATGTAATAAATGAGTTATTATCATTCCCGGTGATTGTATATTTTGACACGATTAATACATCAGCCTGGTTTGTGCCGATATCAAATTCAATGTCAACTTACTATTTCTGTCATCCCTCAGACCATATGAACACCTTAAAACGTTATGGCAACGGATCATATTTACTTGTCGATGGACATGTTTACTGGGAATGCAATTATCTTATGAGAGCAAGTAATAACCCATACTACGCTTCATATTACAAAACTTACCAGGTTGAAGTAACCGATATTTACGAGGACTTATACGGTAAGAAGTAAATCTCGTTGCCCCTGCATTCGCATTGTTCAGCAGGGATTTCCGCTTCGCCCCAACTTGTTGCTGGTATATTGCTCTGTCCACTGAAGCAAGGAGCGTTTCTGAAGACTCATGCCAGCGAAAAAAGGATTACTCGATTTAGGCATTATACAAGAATAGGTATTTATTCAATTTATCTCCTTTCCTTTTTTTCATATCTTTCGGGTACAATATAAATTCATCAGATATGAATATTGTTATAATTGGTGCCGGGAGGGTAGGAACAGCCCTTTCCATGGCTTTAAATAATTCAGGGCATAATATTTTAAAAGTAATATCCCGTTCTGGGAAAAATACTGAAAGACTGGCAGGTATCCTGGGATGTGAGTATGGGAATAAACCTGTTATCCCACCAGCGTCAGAAGTGGTGATAGCTGCAGTGAATGATGATGCACTTTATTCCTTAATGAAAGAGATTAATATACCTGATAATACAGTTATAGCCCATACAGCAGGTAGTGTGGGTCTTGAAGTATTCGAAAGACATATTACTGATTTTGGGGTGTTTTACCCCTTGCAGACATTTACCATGGGGAGGGATTATGATTTTCATAGTATACCCCTTTTTATTGAGGCTAATAATAAAAAATCTCATTCCGTATTGAAATCATTGGCATTAACAGTTAGTGAAAAAGTCTTTGACCTGAGTAGTGAAAAACGCAGATATCTTCACCTGGCAGCTGTATTTGTATGTAATTTTGTAAATCATATGTATTATGCAGGTAAAGAAATAACCGGAATGGCAGGGATGGAATTTAATGTATTATTGCCATTACTGGAAGAAACACTGGAAAAAGTATATGAATTGGGACCTGAGAGATCACAAACAGGTCCTGCTATAAGAAATGATAAAAAAACTATTGAAAAGCATTTGGATTTATTATCTTTCTCTCCTGATTTACAGAAAATGTACCGGGTAATAACCGGTGCAATCATTAATAAGTATACCGGCTGATTTAATGAGTAATTTTAAAGAAGACTTACAGAAAATAAAAGCATTTGTTTTTGATATAGACGGAGTTCTGTCAAAACAGACAATAACCCTTGATATTGAAGGCAATCCCCTGCGCACCATAAACTTAAGAGATGGATACGCTATACAGTTAGCGATAAAAAACGGGTATGGGATCTGTGTAATTTCGGGTGGTAACTCGGTCCCTTTTAAGAAAAGACTGAATTCGCTTGGAGTAGAACATGTTTACCTTGGGGTATCTGAAAAAGTTACAATACTCAATAAATTTATTGAAGACTTACAGCTT
>DOZA01000165.1 GCA_003518245.1 Bacteroidales bacterium
GCAGCATGGATATCAAGGGATGATGGTATTACCTGGAAAGATATATCCGATGGATTACCTGCTAAATATATTAAGAGTTTTGCTCCTTCGCGTTTCAGCGAATCCAGGGTCTATGTTACCCTTAGTGGTATTAAGCAGGATGATTTTACACCTATGGTATTTGTGTCTGATGATTACGGGACAACATGGAATAATATAAGCTCGAATATGCCACACTCA
This sequence comes from Bacteroidales bacterium, assembly GCA_003518245.1. Classification (GTDB taxonomy): domain Bacteria; phylum Bacteroidota; class Bacteroidia; order Bacteroidales; family VadinHA17; genus UBA9300. The sequence continues at coordinate 220 of DOZA01000165.1, forward strand.
CCTGTTAATGTCATCCTGGAAGACTCTGAATATGAAGATGTTCTTTATGTTGGTACATTTAACGGTACTCTCTTATCAATTGACAGAGGTCAGTCATGGAATGTTATGGGTAAAGGCCTGCCACATAGTTTTGTTGCTGATATGACGATAATGACAAGGGGAAAGGACCTGATTGCTGCAACCCATGGTCGGGGGATATATAAGATCGATCTCGAACCATTATATGTTTATTTATCAGCAAACAGGGATAGTGCAAAAATACTTTATATTACAGAAGCTAAGCTGCCTGAAATGGATGCATCCGGAGAAAAACCTGATTTTACAACTCATTATAATGTTCATTTCAGTTTCTTTATACCAAGAAAAGATATCCTCGATATCAATATTATTGACCCGGACGGTCATACAGTATTTACTGAAAAGCAGGAATTCAGGGAGGGACTTAATACCTGGAGATGGGACTTGGTAACGGGCATAAATAAAAATGAAGAGGATAATCCATATTTCTATAAACAATTGGAATTTGCTGAACCCGGATTATATATGATCAAAATTACCGGGAAGAATACAGACATGGAAAAAAATTTCATAATAAAATAGATTTTTCTGATATTCATATGTTTATACAGTATTATGATATATAATAGTAATGGCTTCGTTTCAAGAGGACTATATGTTTTAGCATTATTATTCTGCAGCTTTATTTTAACTGCTGATGAGGTTCCGGACCCGGAAACATTTTTCGGACATAAACCAGGGGCTGATAAAAAACTTATAAGGTGGGATCAGATAGTATCCTATTTTGAAATACTGGATAACAACAATTCCAGGATTGAAGTCAGGGAACTTGGAAAAACAACCCTCGGGAATCCTTTTATCCTGGCAATAATATCATCACCAGAAAACCTTTCTAACCTCGATAAATATAGAGATATTTCGAAAAAGCTGGCAGAAGGACGAATAAGCCAATCTGAATCAGAAAAACTTGCGGAAGAAGGTAAGACCATTGCACTCATAACATGCAGCATGCATGCAACTGAATGCGGCCCTACCCAAATGTCACCCCTGCTCGCCTATGATCTTATAACAGGTGAATCTGAGGAAATAAGAAGTATTCTTAATAATGTAATTCTACTACTAGTACCATGTTGGAATCCGGATGGTAACATCATGGTAACCGATTGGTACAGGGAAAATGTAGACACCGAATTTGAAAGGGCCCCTATGCCCTGGTTATACCATCATTATGCAGGACATGATAATAACCGCGATGCATTTATGCACAATCTTATTGAGACAAGATATGTCAATAATATCCTGTACCATGATTGGTTCCCCCAGATCTTCATGGACATGCACCAGATGGGAAGATCGGATGCAAGGCTATTTCTTTCTCCCCTTTATGAGCCAAGACATGAATCCTTGCACCCTTTGCTGACACGTGAGATTGAACTAACAGGAGCATATATGCGAACTTTGCTCGAAGAAAATGAAAAGAGTGGGGTTATACATTATGCAAAATGGAATCACTGGAGGATGTCGGCAATCCATACTGCTGCTCTCTGGCATAATGTCAGCACAATCCTGTTTGAGGCTGCAAGTGCAGATTTGGCAAGTCCCGTTTATCAGGAAGAAAGTGAACTTACGCCTAAATCTCATGGAGGTTTGGGTAAACAGGATAATGAACAGACTATTAATTATCCGAATCCATGGAAAGGTGGATGGTGGCGATTGGGAGATATTGTGGAGTATTCCTACCTCTCCTGTATGGGATTCCTTGAATCAGCAGCACTGCATAGAGAACGATACCTGATGAATATGTACAGGATGGCCAGCAGCAATATCGAATCTGGTCTGAATGAATCACCGTACGCTTTTATTATACCTGCTGACCAAAAAGATCCCAACAGGGTAGCAAAAATGATCAATATACTAATAGCAAACGGTGTTGAAGTGCATATGTCAGAAAGCGGATTCACTACCAGGGATGTAGAATACGGACCAGGTACATACATAGTTCTTACATCCCAGGCATATAGACCATTCGTATTGGATATCCTTGGTCCCCAGTATTATCCTGATAGGCGACTGTGGGCAGGAGGTCCGCCGGAGCATACATTTGATATAACTGGCTGGACCCTTCCATATCTGATGGGTGTTGAAGTTGTAAAGGCTGAAAGATCTTTTAATGCCGAAATGATTCCTGTAAGTATGGCGGAAGCCCATGCCGGGAAAGTAACAGGTAAAGGTCCCAAATATATTTTTGATCATTATATTCTTGATAGCTACAAAGCTGTTAATAACTTATTAAAGGAGGGATTCAAAATAGGATGGGCAACAGAAGATATCTCTTTANNCAGGGGGAAAAGCTGGTAATATAATCAGGGAACTGGCAAAAGAGCATAACCTGCAGGTTTATGCAGGTAATCCCCGTACTGAAACAGTAACCATTAAACCTTTGCGTATGGGTCTGTACAAACCTTTTACAGCAAATATGGATGAAGGGTGGACAAGGTGGATATTTGATAACTGGGAATTTCCTTATTCATCATTGTATAATGTTGATATACAAAAAGGTAGCTTAAATAAGAATTATGATGTTATAGTGATTGCCAATATTCAACCTGAAAGCATCATAAATGGACATCCTGAAGGGACAATACCTGATAAATATGCCGGTGGAATAGGAGAAAAGGGTATAGAGGCACTTAAGGAATTTGTAGGAGAAGGAGGAACCCTTATTACCCTTAATAAATCATGCAATTTTGCTCTTGATCATTTCAGGCTTCCTGTTATAGATGTAGCTGATGACTATGAGTCAAGTGAATTTTTCTGTCCGAGTGCAATACTCAGGGTTGATATTGACCTTGAGCATCCAATTGCGTATGGCATGAATAACCAGGCAGATATTATGTCGTATGGAAGCCCATTATTCAGGTTGATGGATGAGAATGAAATAAAAAACAATGATGTATTGTCTCTTGAAAATATTACGGTTATAGCCGGTTATACCAGTGAGAATCCTTTCAGAAGCGGACGGTTAATAGGTGAAACCATATTGAGGGGAAAACCCGTGCTTATTGAGGCCCGGTATGGGAAAGGAAAAATAATATTATTTGCCTTCCGGCCCCAAAACAGGGCACAGACGGAGGGAACTTTTATGCTCTTTTTAAATTCTTTGTATTATACGAAATAATATAAAATACTATCATCCTAAGCATAACGAAGGATCTGTGCGATGGAATAACAGAACCCCGCAGTGCGAGTCCCGAGACCCCGGAACGAGTGCTGAGAGCTGGCCGAAGGCAATACTGGATTAATAGAATATTTAAAAATTATGAAAAAGCTTTTATTTATTATCATCATTTCCCTGTTCTCATTTACCTTTTTCGCTCAGGACACCATTTTTGTAACCGGTGCAGAGCGCTTAAAGGAATGGAAAAAACACCATGAGATGACAGAAAAGTCACTCTTCAGGAACCTGCCATGGATACAGGTTGGTCCATTTATGAACAGTGGCCGTATTTCATCAATTGTTGGGATTCCAGGAAATCCTTCAATTATTTATGCCGGAACACCTGTTGGAGGTGTATGGAAGACAGAAAATGCAGGAAGTACCTGGTTTCCTGTTTTCGATGATCAGCCAACCCAGATGATAGGAGACATAGAAGTATTCCCGGATGATCCTGATCTTGTTTGGGTGGGAACAGGATCTTCAAATTTATCAGGATCGGCATTCCCCGGACTGGGTGTTTTCAAATCAGTCGACGGTGGTAAAACATGGGAACATAAAGGTCTTGAAGAAGGGCAGAATATTATGAGGATTGCTATCTCTCCTGACAACCCTGATATTGTGTTCGTTGCAACAATGGGGAATAAGTATTATCCTGAAGAAAAAACAATAGGCCTTTACAGAACGAAAGATGGAGGTGAAACCTGGGAAAAAGTCTTATGTGATGACAGGTATACCGGTTGTGCAGATGTTGTTTTTAACCCTGAGAATACAGATATCCTTTATGCCACAATATGGAACAGAAAAGAAACAATCGGGCATGTGTGTAAATCTGTTGACGGAGGCAGCAGCTGGATTAAACTTACTGAAGGACTACCTGATGGTAAGAATATAGGCAGGATAGGAGTTGATGTTTCATCAACCAATCCTGATGTTGTATATGTATATATGAATAATCATAACAGGTTTGGAGCAGGGGAATCAGATTCAGGGGTTAAAGCAGAGAAAAAACAACAGGGACTTAGTCTTAATAAAGTGCGAAGAATGAACAGTAAAAGATTCCTGGAAACTGATTCTGTTAAAATAGAAACATTTCTCAGAGATTATGGCATACTTAGGTCATTCAGTCTAAATGATATAAGAAATTTTATAAAAAGCGGGGAGCACACACCCGAAACACTTTGTGATTGTATTGAGAAATACTGGATAGAAACAGATAAAAACAGGGACACAGGACCAAAAGTCGGAGGAGAGGTATACAGAACAGATAATGGCGGAGAAACTTGGTATAAAACTCATACTGACAGGTTATACCTGCTTTCAAGCTTCGGATGGTCATTCTGTGATATAAAGATATCTCCTGTTGATGAAAATGATATTTATATCCTGGGAGTTACACTGCAGCATTCAAATGATGGGGGAAAAACATTTGAACATATCGAAGGAAATCTTGTGCATATTCAACCAAATATTTCAAAATACTTGCACCTCGATCAACATG
>DOZA01000361.1 GCA_003518245.1 Bacteroidales bacterium
AGAGAGCTGGCGCCCAGTCTGTTGGCACCATGGTCAGAGAAGTTAGCCTCTCCAATTGCATAAAGTCCGGGTATGGTAGTCATGAGATTATAATCTACCCATAATCCGCCCATAGTATAATGAGAAGCAGGATAGATACGCATAGGTTCTTCGTAAGGATTTATACCAGTTACTTTATTATACAGGTCGAAGAGTGTTCCGTATTTTGCTTTGATGGTATTCTTACCCTGGTTATTGATAGCATCCCTAAAATCCAGATAAACGGACAGCCCGGTATCTCCAACCCCATATCCTTCATCGCATCTTTCCTTGGCAGCTCTCGAAGCTACATCCCTTGGCACAAGGTTTCCGAATGTAGGATACTTGCGTTCAAGGTAATAATCCCTTTCTTCTTCTTTTATCTCGCTTGCCGGTCTTTTATCTCCTTTTTCTTTAGGCACCCATACCCTTCCATCGTTCCTTAATGATTCTGACATAAGGGTGAGTTTTGACTGGTAATCGTTCAGAACAGGTATACATGTTGGATGTATCTGTGCCATACTGGGGTTAGCCAGGAAGGCTCCCTTTTTATATGCGGCCAGAGCAGCACTACCATTTGAATTAATAGCCAGTGTAGAAAGATAGTACACAGTTCCGAAACCTCCTGTGGCAAGAACTACTGCATGGGCAGAATGCCTTTCAATCTCTCCTGTTATGAGATTCCTGGTGATTATACCCCTGGCTTTGCCATCAATAAGTACTATATCCATCATGTTACGGCGTGCATACATTTTAGCTTTTCCGGCCTTTATTTGCCTGCCCAGAGCCTGGTATGCTGCAAGTGTACATTGCTGGCCTGTCTGTCCCTGTGCATAGAATGTTCTTGAGACCTGCACCCCGCCGAATGAGCGGTTAGCCAGGTATCCACTGTATTCTCTTGCAAAGGGTACGCCCTGCGCTACATACTGGTCGATTATTTTATTACTTACCTCAGCAGCACGGTATACATTAGCTTCCCTTGCACGGAAATCTCCACCCTTGATCATATCATAAAAAAGGCGGAAATCGCTGTCAGAGTCATTCTTGTAATTCTTGGTTGCATTGATACCTCCCTGGGAAGCAATTGAATGAGCCCTGCGTGAAGAATCCTGGAATACAAAGACCTTCACATTATAACCCAGCTCGGCAAGTGTTGCTGCAGCTGAAGCACCGGCAGCACCGGCACCAACCACAATTATATCAAGCTTTTTCTTATTTGCAGGATTAACCAGTTTAACTGATGCCTGATGTTTGGTCCATTTTTCTGATAATGGTCCTTCTGGTATTTTTGAGTCCAATTTTGCCATTGTTGTATATTTTCTAGTTTTTCCCGATTATTTGAATAGCCAGATAATTAAAGGTATGGATATAAATCCGGCCGGAATAAGTATAGCATAAATCACTGCCACAACATTTACTATTGGGGTCCAGATCCTGTGATTAAGACCAATAGTCTGGAAGGCTGAAGTAAAAGCATGGTAAAGGTGAAAGCCAAGTACGATAAAACATATCCAATAGAATATAATATATCCGGTAATAGCAAATAATTGGTAGGCAACTGAATAGAAATTCTCAGCATCCCCTTCAATAAATCCAAGCTTTATGAAATAGAAATTGGTGAAGTGAATAATCAGGAAAATAAATATTGTTCCACCAGTCCAAATCATAAACCTTGAAAAGAATGATGTTTTGGATTTATTCCCCGACTTATATCTTGATGGCCGGGCAAGCCAGTTTTGGATCTGCACTACCACCCCGGTGAATACATGTACCAGGAAGGCAAGAATCAGTACTATTTCGAACACTTTGACTAAAGGAAAAGTGGCCATGAAATGAGCAGCTGAATTAAAAGGTTCGGGATCTGACTTGAGTAACATAAAGTTGATCCCAAGGTGAACAGGCAGGAAGATCAATAGAAACAATCCCGCCAGAGCCATAACAAATTTCTTTGATACGGATGAGGCGATTACTTTATTCATATGAAAGGAAGGTTTAAAAATTAATTTAAGGTACACTTGTCACAAATATATTTTAATTATTTTTAGCTTACTAATTAAAAATGATGTTATTCGAAATGTTTTGTCAATTATGTCGATAGTAAGGAAGAATGCATCTTTCAGAGATGGAAAGATTATTTATTATGATACGGGGGCAGGAGAAACAATTATTCTTTTGCATGGATATCTTGAATCATCCGCTGTATGGTTTGACTTTATGCCAGACCTGGCGGGGAACTTCAGGGTACTAGCTATAGACCTTCCCGGCCATGGTGCATCAGGTATTTTCGATGATCAGCACTCTATGGATTTTATGGCAGATGTGGTAAAGGAGGTTATGAATAAGGAAAGTATCGAAAAGGCTATGCTTGCCGGTCATTCCATGGGCGGCTATGTGGCACTGGCTTTTGTTGAGAAATATCCCTCACGTCTGCATGCCTACAGCCTGTTTCATTCCCACCCTTTCGCTGATACCGACCAGCAGATAAAAAACAGGAAGAGAGAGATTAAGATTGTTGAGTCGGGGAAGAAAGATATAATATACCTTGTAAATGTCACGCAGATGTTTGCGGATTTTAATGTTGAAAGATTCAAAGAAAAGCTGGAACTACACAAAGAAATAGCATCTGGAATACCTGCAAAAGGGATAATTGCTGTTCTGAAGGGGATGATAAGCAGGCCTTCAAGGATAAAAATACTTGAAAAAGGGGAGGTTCCCCTGCTGTTTATATTTGGTAAACATGATAATTATATTCCCTTTGATGAGATAAGGGATAGAATAAAAATGCCTCCAAACGCGGAGATAATAGTACTTGAAAAAACAGGACACCTGGGCTTTGTTGAAGAAAAAGAAAAATCACTGGCAGTAATAATGGACTTTTATAAAAAACAACTTAAATAATAATCTAAAACACTAATTATGAAAAGTATTCTAACAACAGTACTATTTCTATTATTGGTATTATCACCTGGTTGTGTCAATAATGATACGGATAATACCGGGGACGACAAAATGGACTGGTGGCGCAATGCCCGCTTCGGGATGTTTATACACTGGGGTCTCTATGCAGTGCCCGCAGGTGAATGGGAAGGAACAACAAATCATGCCGAGTGGATAAGAACAACAGCGCAGATACCTCTGGAGACATATAACGGTTTTGTTGATAAGTTCAACCCCGTTCAGTTTGATGCTAATGAATGGGTGAAAATGGCAAAGGATGCAGGGATGAAATATATTGTTATTACCTCGAAGCATCATGATGGATTCTGCCTTTTTGATTCTGAGCATACTGACTTTGACATTATGTCAACTCCTTTTAAAAGGGATATACTGAAGGAATTGTCGGATGCATGTGCAGAGCAGGATATCAAGATGTGCTGGTACCATTCCATTATGGACTGGCACCATCCTGACTATCTCCCGAGAAGGAAATGGGAAACGGAGAGATCAGATGAGGGAGCTGATCTTGACAGGTATGTTGAGTATATGAAAAAGCAGCTGGCTGAATTAACTGGTAAATATGGGAAGATCGGGGTATTGTGGTTTGATGGTGAATGGGAAGGAACATGGACACATGATAGGGGAGTGGACCTGTATAATTATGTTCAGGGATTGCAGGAAGATATTATTATTAATAACAGGGTGGATAAAGGACGCAGAGGAATGGAGGGACTGACAAAAGAAGGTGAGTATATGGGCGATTTTGGAACCCCTGAACAGGAGATACCTGCCACGGGATTACCGGGAGTTGACTGGGAGACATGTATGACCATGAATAATCACTGGGGATATAATAAATATGATGATAACTGGAAATCTGAAAAAGACCTTATCCGGAAGCTTGTTGATATAGCATCGAAGGGAGGTAATTTTCTTCTTAATGTAGGGCCTAAGGCAGATGGTACTTTCCCTCAAGAGAGTATAGACAGGCTTGCTGCTATTGGTGAATGGATGGATATATATGGTGAATCAATTTACGGGACATCAGCCAGCCCCTACAGTGATCTTGAATGGGGAAGGTGCACGCTAAAACAGCAGGGTAAAAACACGAGGTTATACCTCCATGTCTTTGACTGGCCGGGGGACAACAGACTTATAGTCCCCGGGTTTGAAAATAAGATTAAGGGTGCATACCTTATGGATGGGATGGCAAAGCTTGAAACAGATCACACGGGAGATAATGTAATTATCGATCTTCCCGGGAGTGCTCCGGATGAGTACTGCACGGTTGTTATTCTGGATGTAAAGGGTGAAGTGTAGGTTTACTCGTCAGCTGGTGTTAGTGTTGATCTCTGATCAACGCCACCTCACAATCTGGCTCCTCGCTAAATTTGCCCCCCGGGCAAATTATTAACGCTCGGCCCGGTGTTGATCTCCGGATCAACGCCAGGCGCGGGTCAGGAACCGAGGAGCTTGAGTCCCGACGATTCTGTCGGGACGATGGTGACGAGCTCGACGAATACCTGCGACACGGATCTGGTCCCGATAGCTATCGGGATCCGCGCCAGCAGGGTGAGTCA
>DOZA01000264.1 GCA_003518245.1 Bacteroidales bacterium
ATATCCAACCACATGCCCCCTGTTGACCCGTTCAATCTGTTTAAGAATCTGCGGGTGAACGCCTGCATTATTATCGCTGGCAAAACCACGATGTGTATTCATATTATTTTCCATATACCTCTATTTATCCTGCAGGTAATTACAGTCAGCTGTAATTATCTTTACAAGAATGATTATATCACAATACTATTTTTTTTGCTTTTTCTTTCTGAAAGCAAAAAAGAGAAATATCACTCCAAAAACAAGCATTATCAAACCCATTATCAGGTTCACATTAATGCCAAGTGATTTCTCATACATCGAAGCATCTGACGACGTAAAGATACCATAAATAGTCACCAGTACTCCAACTATTGAGAACATCAAACCTATAGGAATTCTTATATCTACCATTTTTATTTCCTCCTACCAGAATATTATACTTAAAACTACGAGCAGTGCTAAAACAAAGATTGCGAGTGTCAATGGTCGTTTATGCCATGGCATATCAGTATCCACCTCGTGTGGTGTAAGAGAATAAACCAGTCCGCGCAATTCCTGGTCTGATTTTTTCTTTTTGGTCAGCAAAGTCAGTACGACGGTAATAATGGTACTGGCTGAAAATGCTATTATCGCTGTCCAGAAATTCTGAGCCATTTCAACAGGATATGTATGCAGTGTGGCAATCCATCCTCCCTTAACCAACGTGGTCGATCCTTCAGGTGAGGTAAGGCCATGGTGCAGAAGAGCAATAACAAAGCCAATCAGCAATCCCCAGAATGCACCGTGCCCCGTTGTTCTCTTCCAGAACATACCCAGGAATATTACGGCAAACAATGGTGCATTTATCATGGCGAAGATTGTCTGCAGGAAGTCCATTATATTACCGAATTTGCTGGCGATATATGCTGCAGCTATACTGAGCAATACACCTACAACTGTCGTCATACGTCCAACCCTCAGATAATGCTTGTCATCAGCTTCATGATTATCCGTTGCTCTCCTGATATAACTCTGGTAAATATCATATGTCCACACCGTATTGAAAGCAGACACATTACCTGCCATACCTGACATAAATGATGCCAGAAGGGCTGTGATACCAAGACCCAGGACACCAGCAGGAAGATATTGCTTCAGCAGCATGATTATTGTATAGTCATATATTGGTACCCCTGCTTCATCGGTTGGAAGGATAAAATTCTTCCCGGGATCGTTTAATAATACTATTGCGATAACTCCGGGGACAATAATCAGGAAAGGGATTAACATTTTAGGTATAGCGCCTATCAGGGGCACTTTTCTGGCAGCTACTTTTGATTCTGCTGCAAAAGCTCTCTGAACGATAAGGAAGTTGGTACACCAGTACCCAAAAGACAGAACAACACCCAGACCGAACAGTATTCCGTACCATTGCACACCAAGAGGGTTAGCTCCTGCACTACCAGTATATTTCCAGGTGGTAAGCATAGTTTCGGGTGCATAACCCTGTGTTTCAGCTATTGGCGCCAGGCTTTCTTTAAGGCCGGACCAGCCTCCTACATCCTGAAGACCAAGGAAAACAAGTGGCAGGAGTCCTATGACAATGATAAAGAACTGGAGTACCTCATTGTATATTGCTGAAGAAAGGCCGCCAAGGTATGTATAACCTAAGACTATTAAGGCTGATATCCATAAACTCATATTAAAATCCCAGCCAAGTATTTTTTCCATAAGTATTGCCAGAGCATACATAGAAATACCTGATGCCAGGATGGTCATTACGGCAAACAGGATAGCATTCAGACCTCTGGTCTTCTCATCATACCTCAATTTAAGGAATTCCGGCACTGATCTTGCCTTTGAACCATAATAAAATGGCATCATAAAAATAGCCAGGAATATCATGGCGTATNNCGCGGGAATAGCTCCAATCCAGTAAAAATGTGTTGTAAGCATTCCGTATTTCAAGCCCGAGCCCGACATACCCATGACTTCAAGTGCGCCCAGGTTTGTTGAAATAAAAGCCAGACCTGCTACCCATGCAGGTATAGACCTTCCTGCTTCTAAAAATGCATTGGCATTCTTCATATATTTACGCAGGAACAATCCAATACCCAGCACAAAGGCAAAGTAGATCATCATTATGAGATAATCTATCCAACTCAGTGCAACTTCCATAGTTAAGATTTTTAATATGAATTAGAAAAAAGATATGAATCAAATTACTCTGATCCCGGTAAAACAGACAAAAATACTTATAAGAATTAATTATCAAATAAAATTGCAGGTAATTTTTATAAAGAAGGCTTCCACCTTCGCTGGCGCGAGTCTACAAACTCGAGTCTTGCTTCGGTGGACGGAGAAGGCTGAGGCTTCCTCCTGCACTAAAGCTTTCGAGGATGGGAAAGGCTTAGTCTCTTATTTTTATAAGGAACTCATATCACAATAATGATCAGTACCAAACAATTATATTATTTTTGTACAAAAAGCCCTTGAAAACAAGATATTTCATATTCCTGTCTTATGACGGCACATCCTACCATGGGTGGCAGGTTCAGCCGGGTAAAGTTACAGTTCAGAGCAAGCTTGAAGAAGCATTATCTGTAATACTGCAGGAAGACATAAAAACCACTGGAGCAGGACGAACAGATACCGGCGTGCATGCACGTTCATTTATTGCCCACTTTGACAGTAGAAATAAAGACCTGCCTGATAACCAAAAAATTATTTTCAGGTTAAACAGGTTCCTTCCTTCAGATATCTCGGTTAACAGGATCTCAATAGTGGATAATAAAGCACATGCCCGATTTGATGCCTTATCCAGGACTTATATATATTATATATCCCTGAAAAAAGATCCTTTCAGTCATAAATATGCCTGGCACAGGCATGGTGATATTGATATTGAAGCCATGAACATAGCCGCTTCTTTACTTTTAAAACATGAAGACTTCACAAGCTTCAGCAAGGCACACACCCAGGTTCAGACCAATATATGCCAGGTATACGAAGCGAAATGGACAAAAAACAATGATATGATGGTTTTCAGGATAAGGGCCAACCGTTTCCTGAGAAATATGGTGCGGGCAATTGTAGGATCAATGATTATGATCGGTACAGGTAAAATACCTCCCGAAGAGATTGAAAATATTATAAATGCAAAAGACAGGTCATCAGCAGGAGTATCAGCACCGGCAGGAGGTCTTTTTCTGGAGAATATTGATTACGACCCCGGCCTGTTTATTTAATTGTTCTACTCTTTCCAGATATCCCAGGCTTTCTCAGCCTGTATAAATAACATCTCAAGTCCATTTTTAACATGGCATCCCCTTTCCTTCCCTAAGCGAAGGAAGAGAGATCTTTCCGGATTATAGACCAGATCAAATAGAATACATTTACTTCCCAGTGAATCATATGGAATATCAGGTGCCTTATCTGTTTCAGGGAACATACCTAGGGGTGTGGCGTTTATCAGCAGCCCGCATTTTTTTATTAAATCACCTGTAAGGTCTAAATATGTCATATCAGCCTTCGAGCTATCCCTGGAAACAACAATATATGCAATACCCATCTCATCGAGTCCTGCCTGCACAGCCTTCGAAGCACCACCGGTACCCAGTACCAGGGCAAATTCTATATCCGTGTTTAATAATGGTTTAAGTGATAATATGAAACCATCAATATCGGTATTATAGCCACAGAGTGTTTTTTTTCTGCCTTCACCACTTATGCTTATTACATTAACAGCTCCTGCCTTCATTGCTCTTGGCTCAATATCGTCCAGGTATTTGATTATTGAGGACTTGTATGGCAGGGTTACATTAAGACCTGCAAGATCAGGGTATTCTTTTAAAATTCCCGGTAATTTATCCAATGATTTAACAGGGAAATTATTATAAACGGCATTTATCCTTTCCCTTTTAAATTTCTTAGTGAAGTAATCTCTTGAGAAAGAATGTTCAAGAGGGTATCCTATAAGACCGTACCTTATCATACCTTGTGCCTGCTTACTCTATCCAGTATAATTACGATAACAAATGCAGCTATCATCAATATGACAGCTGGAATAAGGGAGGGATCAGCACCTGTAATATCATGGTATACATGGGGCATAATATTACGCTGTACCACGGGTACAGTATCTCCATGTGATGTCACTGTCTCTGTAATTGTTTCCTTCCATGGCCATATCTTATTCAGTGACCCTATTATGAATCCGGCCAATACGGATATAGTTATATCATGGTATTTACTGAAAAGCCATGAAAGAAGGTTGGCAAAGCTCAGGATACCTGTTACTATTCCCAGGCCAAAAACTAACAATACCGGTATATTAAGCTCGCTTACGGCAGCCAGAATGAACTGGTATTTACCAAGGATAAGAAGTATGAAGGCTCCTGATATTCCAGGCAGCACCATTGCACAAATAGCTACCGCTCCTGTAATAAATATATACCAGTAAGCATCTGTTGTAGTGGCCGGGCTAATCCTGGTTATAAAGAACATTAATGCTGTGCCTGCCATTAATCCTGTCAACCTGGCAATATTCCATGAATTAATCTTTCGCGTAATAACGATGGCAGAAGCAATTATGAGTCCAAAAAAGAAAGACCATATCAAAACAGGATAATCAGACATTAACCACCTGAGTAATCTAGCCAGCGAAAAGACACTTAATAATATTCCACTAAAAAGAACCAGCAGGAAATTCCCGTTAATCTTTTTCCAGAAAATACCAATCTTCAATCTGAGAAGTAATCTAACTGCTTCAAGATCGATTGATTTTATTGATGTAATTAGTTCCTCATAAATACCGGTGATAAAAGCAATTGTCCCCCCTGAAACACCTGGTACCACATCAGCTGCTCCCATGCCCATTCCTTTGAAGAACAGCAGGCTATAATCAGAAAATTTACGCATATACTATTATTTGCCCTGTAAAAACTGAAAGAAGGTATCTCCCCTTAATCCATTTCTAAGTGATTCAAGAGCTATTATTTCTGCAGGTGAGATATTACCAAGGTTTACATTTGCTCCAAACTGTTTAATGAACCATGCCTGCTGCGATTTAAGCGGGGCCTCCCATATTATCCTGTCAAAACCGACCTCACCGGAAAGTTTATCTATGAGTACGGTATTAATCGAACCATCGCTGTTATAAATACCTGTTGTTCCACTCTCCCTGGCTTCAGCTATTACTTTTTTAGATCCTGCTTCCAGTTCTGAAACCATCATTTCAACCCATTCCTCAGGTCTATAAACAACATCTTTTTTCTTGGAACCAACTTCAGAGAGTACATAATAGTCTTCTGAAAGCCTGTTTATATAACCTTTCTTAAGCTCCTGATCCATTTCAAAAGAACCATCAGATACTTCAACAGTTTTTATACCCAGCTTATCGATTAAATCCAGGTATTCATCGAACATGTCACGTATAACAAAAGCCTCAAAGAGAGTTCCACCGACATATGTCATGACACCTGCCGACTCATATATCCTTACTTTGTCTTTTACCCCGGGAGTAAACACTGAAGTACCAAATCCAAGTTTCAGATAATCAATATAATCACTCCCAACACTCATAAGGTCTTCTGCTTCCCTGACGCTCAGACCCTTATCCATTACCATTGTAAGTCCGCTATTTCTTGGCTTAGCAGTCCTATCGGGAATACCAGGCAGGTAAATTATCATAATATTACTCTTTTGTAATTTTTTTAATAAGTCTTTGTGTTTTCTTATCTATCATTTCATCAGGAAAAAGTGTGCTATAGAATTCAAAGTTTACAGAAGAATCAACCAGTACTTTCTCAAAATGTTTCCTGAATAGTTCATTCTCTCCTGAAAAGAGATAAGTAGAAGCCAGTATATACCTGAGTCCATAGACATCGCCAATTACCTTCATTCCTTTTTCAAGTATACAGGCAGCATGATTATAATACCCTCCTTCGATAATTAACTTTCCGATCTTAAACCAGGCATGGTCGTAATAAGGATTAATATTGATTGATTGTATCAATGCTCTGAATGACTCTTTCACCTTAGCACATTTATAGTATGCTTCGGCCAGGTAATACCAGTATTCAGGCTCAGTCTCCTTAAGACTTACTGCTTTTCTCAGGTATTTCATGCTCTTTTCAGGCTGATCATTAAGAAGTAAAAGTCCAATACCGTACCATGGTTCTGAGAAGTCAGGATCTAATTCAATTGCATCATTATACATTTTGAATGCTTTGTCCTTCTCACCGGTCTTATGATAACATTCGGCAGCATAAGTCATTGCTTCCGTACTTTCTTCTTCAAACTGCAGATAATGGAGGTATGCTTCAAGTGCTTCTTTATACTTTCCTTCCTTGCTGAAAATATTAGCCATATTAAAGATAGCAAAGAAATTATCTGGATTCACGGCAATGGCATATTCATAAGCGTCCAGAGCTTTCTTTATTATGCCTTCCTTGGTATAAAGCAGGCCTAAGTTATACCATGCATTATCTGAAAAAGGTTCTTCTTCGATATATTTTCTGTAATACTTTATACTGTTCCTGTTATCTCCCAGCTTTTCATATGCATATGCAAGATCATACAGATGGGCTGTAAATTCAGGTTCAAGTGTAAGCAGGCGTTCAAGATAAGTGGTCAGTAAGTCATAATGGTTAAGATCATTAAGTATTCCTGTAATATTAAGAAGGATATTTATTTCTTCAGTATCATCAACTGAAAGGGCTTTATCGAAATTTTTTCTTGTACCATTCAGGTCACCCAGCATTCCCAGGGCAGCTCCTTTAAGCAGGAAAACCTCATAATTGCTCGGTTCTATTCTTTCGAGAAACCTGGTTATCTTAAGTGCATCTACCGGCCTGCCCTTATCAATCAGCACCTTTGCTTTTCGTAATTGTATTGATGATGACTTGGGATGTTGTTTTGATGCTGATTCAGCTGCTTCAAAGGCATAGCTCACATCGTTAAGTTCAAGATAGTAATCTATTATAGTCTCAAACTCGGCAACATCAAAGAAATAGTTCTCATTATTAATACGCATCATCTCGTAGCGCTTGACTATTTCATTTATATCTTCCTCTTTATATCCATACCCCTGATCTTCCATCAGATAAAAATATTTCATACAAAATTAAAAAAACTTATTACACTGTACACCTCAGACAGGCTGTTTTATAAACATGTGCCTTGTTTTTTTAAACAGTTGAAATACAGTGCTTAACAGTCATATGTTAATAAATAATAAATAAAGTAATAGATAAAACGCAACCTTTTACGCCCTTTGTTCATCATAGCAATGTAATTATAAGGAAGAAGTGAACGATTACCCTCATACCCTTAATTACCCTAAATTAACCTAAATTCTACCTTCAAAGAGCCGGGTTCCAGCCCGGTTTTTTTTGATTCATATTTTTATCTATTTTTAGGAAACTTAAAGTCCGAGGGAAAAAAGATGAAAAGGAAATTTACATTTTACTTTACCATTACAGCTATTATACTAATAATTGGCGGTAGCAACTGCTCCAGGAAACAAAAAAACGAGATAAATTACGAATCTGGTGTTTTCCCTGAAGAAATATTTAATCTTGAAGGTATAAATTCGGAATATGATGATTACAACGTAACATTACCTCAGATAGCAGGTGAATTACCTCTCACTTTTTCAAGCAACAGGAACAGTCAGGGCTCCGAGTTCGATATCGTCAATGGTTATATTTTCTTTGCATTCAGCCAGGTGAATGCTGAATTTACTGTTGAGAGTTATATAATTAATGAAAATTTTTATCAGACACTCGAAGACAAAGTAAACACGGGCAGGGATGAACTGGGTCCTTACAGATTTTTCAATGGGAATAATGGCTTGGAATATTTCTTCTGGGCTGAAGAAAATGAGTTGGGAACACTAAATATTAAATATCTCAATTATTTGCCCTCAAACCCTTACAATTCACTTCTTAAAAGCGAGCCGGCTGAAGTAACTGCCTTGAACAGTTCCTCCAATGATGCCTATATCTGTTTCGACAAAGACATGACCAAAGCATATTTTACCAGTGACGGTAATGGAAATTTTGATATTGTAGAAACAGTTATTGACAATGTATCAGATTTTGACAGCTGGCTGGAAGGTGATCCGGCAATTATTAATTTAACAGACAGTATTAACAGTGATTACAATGATAAATGTCCCTTTATCAGGGATAATATCATGATATTCACTTCAGATCGTCCCGGCGGATTAGGAGGTTTTGATCTTTATTATTCTATCTTCAGTAACGGTAAATGGAGCAGTCCCAATAATATGGGTCCTGATATTAATACCGAGCATAATGAATACAGGCCACTTATAGGCAGCTGCCCGGGTTACAGTAATAAATTCCTGTTATTTTCATCTGACCGTCCCTCAGGGCTTGGTGGTTATGATCTTTATTTCACAGGCTTAGATATAACCAAGCTACTTAATTAAAAGAAATCAGTA